>JAFWSS010000096.1 GCA_017524385.1 Prevotella sp. | reverse complement strand
TAGGGGCATAAGCATTTGTAGATGAAAGGCTTATGCCCCTACAGGGCGATTGCCTCCTTCCCAATTTCCCAGGGCGTTGCCCTGGGCTGGAGGCTTATTGCCCCTTCGGGGCGTTATCGGAAAGATGCGGATAATCATTTTCAAAATTATCATATATCCTATTTGCAGGTGACACCCTCTCTGATGCTAGGAGGTGTCATTTTGCAATTTTTGAGAACTTGCTGCAGGAAAATTGGATGAAAATACCTATTTTTGCAACTGCATTGTGCAAATGAACAAGAATATTCATCAACCAATCTCTCAAAGAAAATGAACAAGAATATTATTCCAATTACCAAGTACTTCAAGGGCACCACCATCTTCATGGTCGCTCTCTTTGTTTCACTTTCCTGCCAGGCGCAGCCCGATGAGACGACTCTTGAAGGTATGAAGCGTATGTCGTGCACCAGCATCATGGTGGGCAAGGCAGCCTCTGCCGACGGCTCTGTCATCACCTCGCACACCTGCGACGGGATGTATCGCACATGGATGGAGGTGGTAGCAGCCAAAGACCATGAAGCAAACAGCCAAGTGGACATTTACAAAGGCAAGAACAATACACAGAGCGTGGATGACAAGACGGGCGTGGAAGTGAGAGGCAGCATCCCTCAGGTGCCCCATACCTACCGTTACCTATACACGGCATACCCCTGCCTGAACGAGAAACAGTTGGGCATCGGCGAGACCACCATCACCGGCCGTGAGGAGTTGCAGAACAAGAATGGACTGTTTTTGATAGAGGAATTGGAGCGCATCGCCCTGGAACGCTGCTCCACGGCCCGCGATGCCATCCGCACGATGGGCGACCTGGTGAAGCAGTATGGTTATGGCGACACCGGCGAATGCCTCACCATCGCCGACAAGAACGAGGTGTGGATTTTCGAAATCTTGGGTGAAGGCAAGGATGCCATCGGCGGCGTGTGGGCTGCCGTGCGCATCCCCGACGACGAGGTGAGCGTCTCTGCCAATGTGAGCCGCATCTCTACCATCAAGCTCAACGACCCCGACCATTACATGGCCTCAGACAACGTGTTCGACGTGGCGAAGAAGAATGGATGGTGGGACGGCAAGGAACCTTTCTGCTTCTGGAAGGCGTATAGCGGCGGAAACTATTACAACGAGGTGAAGAACTACAGCGTGAGGGAGCATTTCATCCTCGACGCCCTCGCCCCTTCGCTCCACCTGAGCGACACCGTGAGCAACCTTCCTCTGAGCGTCAAACCCGACAAGAAAGTGAGCGTGGAACAGGTGATGCACCTGCTGGAAAGTTATTACGAAGGCACCGACAAGAACCTCAGCGGAAGGCTCAAGTCGCCAGTGGCGAACCCCTGGATGCGTCCCGATGAGATCAATATGTATAAAGCGCTGGGCGACTCGCTGATGAACAACATCCGCACGGTAAGCGTGTCGTGGTGCTCCTACAGCACAGTGATACAGTTGCGCTCTTGGCTGCCCGACGAGGTGGGGGGTGTCGTGTGGATGAGCCTCGACAACCCAGGTGAGAGCCCGCGGTTCCCCATCTTCAGCGGCACGACGGAACTACCGACAATGCTGAGCATCTGCGGACAGCACAGCGAGCGCGACGATGCCGCCTTGTGGCACTACCGCAAGGCAAACAGACTTGCAACAATCCGATGGGGAACATACCGCAAGACCTTGGAACCCATGCGTGACTACTTCATCGAAAAGGGAATGCGCGAACTGCCTTTCGTGGAACAGACCTGGAAGAAACTTCACGCCAGCGACCCAGAAAAAGCCGAAGAGATGCTCAACGGCTACACCGCCGACTTCTTCGGCGCCACCATACAGAGATGGGACGAGATGGCACGCAAACTATGGCGCCAGTCGTGGGCCGGATGGTGAGGGTGCCACCATGCTCGTTTAACCCACGGTGAGAGTGAGCAATATGGAGTTGTCATCCATCATCTGCTCATTCTCCACCACCATGCCGTCGGGCAGGTTTTTCATCAATCGCTGATAGGTATAGGTCTGGACATTGCCGTTGTACTCTTTCTCGATGGTGTCAAGTTCGTTGATGAGGCACTGGACATCGCCCACCTCGCCTATATCCATCACAAAAGGCCCGTCTTCCGACTGCCGCCTGTAGACGATGCGTGCGTCGTCGAATTGCGTGACGAAACAGTCTCCCTCCACCATGACGTGCAACCCATGCTCCTGCAAGGTTTGCAGCAGCAGGTCGGCGTCGGTGAAATTGGTTTCGAAGCAAACCGACTTATGCTCTTGCTGGGCCTCAGCAAGTTGTTTTTTTGCTTTGCCGGGTGTGACGGCTGCGGCTATCAAGGAAATAGCCATTGGGATGAGTATTGCTGATGCAGACATGATGATATGTGATTTGAATTTTTACACTTTGCTATTCTATATTCTTTTGGAGTTATTGAAGCGAGAGGTTCTTGCCAACGACATTACCGCCCCGGGAACCATGGGATGTGAACTAAAGGCTATTGCCGCTAACTTCGAGCAAAGCGATGACTTCATTCACTTCATGAACTTCGTCATCCTAGGCTACTACAACTTCTTCATCAGGCGTACAAGTGTCTCCACCGGCCCCATGCCGTTGAGTGCGATAGAGCCATCCTTCCCTATTCTGACCTCCACCTTGTTGGGTGGGAAGTCATCCATCGCATACCGTTCGGTCAAGAAGAGGAAGCGCTGGTTGGCAGAGCCCACCAAGGGTCGATGTAAGTCGCGCTCCGACTGGCGGTAAGGCCCGTCGATGAGCACATCGATATGGGAGAGAGCCTCTTTTATGGCGGGATGGTCGTTGTCAAGCAACTGCTTATGCGTGAAGCCCGTAAACACCACGGTAGACAGGCGTGCTTCCCATGCTAGCGTGAGCAAGGTGGCCAAAGGCTCAGGTTGCTCAAAAGGTTCGCCTCCCAACACGGTGATGCCCTCCACCCTTTCGTCCTTCAACGTCTGTGCGACGACCTCCTCCGGCCTCATCAACAGCCGAGGCTCATGGCTCCAGGTATGTGGGGCGAAGCATCCCTCGCAATGCCGGCTGCACCCTTGCACCCACACACAACTTCTCCACCCTGGCCCCTCGGCCTGGGTCAAGGGAAGGAAACGGTGCACGTTGAGCCTACAGGTCGAGCCTTCTGCCTCTGCCGCCCCCATTGGTTGGATTCTTCGGCCCATTGAAGGGAGATTCCTTGGACACAGGGTTGCACACCACCCTGTCAACAAGTTTCACGTAGATGTGTGGCTTCAGTTTCAACAAGTCGGCAAACTCCTCAAACGTGGAGAACCCACCATGTGCTTCTCGGTATTCCATGGCCTGCTTCGCCATCTGAACGTTGACTCCCGGAAGTGATGTCATCTCGACAACCGTGCAGGAATTGATGTCCACCACCCCTGATGAGGCTCCATTGGAATCGGCATTGGAAGCAGCATTGGCAGCCTTTTCAGAGTATTCCTTCTTTTGTTCTTGCCTTTCCCTATATTGAGAAGCGAACTGCTCAGTATTGCTGGTTCCGGCATATCCCACATTGCCTCCTGACCGTTGTGCATAGTTAACCTGCTCTTCTTCCTCCAAGGCAATCAATTTATTGATGTAGGAGCGCCTTACCAAAAACGTATGGATGATACTACAAAACCAAATAAGGGCCAAAAAACCAAAAATAGAGTCTGTTTCTTCATTATTGTCAGTGGGGTTTTCGGGGGTGAAAGCGAACAACAAGGCCAGCCATATCAGATAGACTCCACCCCAAATGAGCCAAGGACGATGGTTGAGCCTTTTCCCAATGATAAAGAAACTCACACATGCCATAAATGGGAAAGACCAGAGCACCCACATCGAGTGCGCCAATACCCATAAAAAACTTTTTTTAGAATGATTCTGACTCAAAACTTATGTATTTAATTGTTGACTTGTAGCTCTTCGGTATTTGTTTCACCCATCTCCGTCTCGTAATACTCGCTGGTGAAATCTGAATCCACTATCTTAGCATCCAACAGTTGCTCCAACGGAAGAAGATATTTCAGGCATTGCTTGCCCTTGATGTTCTTCGTTTCAGCCTCGATGCGTCCGTCAGGGAAAATCCTGATTTGTATTTGCCTTGCCATAATTGTGAAAACTATTAGAAGTCTATTTTACGTCCAGCCATGAACTCTTCATTTTCGTCATTCGATGGTGCTGTCGTTTCGTCTTTCTTCTCCTTGGTCGAGATGGATGCACTCACAGCCTTTTCGTTCGCCCATTTGCGCAAACGTTCAAACTCATCCTTTCGCATTTGACCCATCGGCACGATGCGATTCAGGGTGTGCTCAAAGTCGGCCATCTCTATGTCGGAAGCGTCATCGCCATTCACCTTTCTGGAGAAAGCCTCAATCAATGCACTCCCCACCCATGCCTCAATCTCAGCACCAGAGAGCACGATGTCCTTGCCAAAGGTTTTCTCACCGCAGAGAGTTGCGAGCCTGTCAAGGTCGAACTTGGCGAGGTCGCGCTTCAGTTTGGAGATGTGAATCTCGATAATCTTCCTTCGCTCCTCCCATGAAGGGAAGTCAACGAAGAATATTTCGTCGAAGCGCCCTTTTCTCAGCAACTCCGGCGGCAACTTGTCGATGTTGTTGGCAGTGGCGAAGACAAACACCGGACTGGTCTTCTCCTGCATCCAAGTGAGAATGGTGCCAAACACCCTGGTGGTTGTGCCAGAGTCCTGACTTCCTGTACCGGACCCCGAAAGACCTTTCTCAATCTCATCAATCCATAGAATGGAAGGAGCCACAGCCTCAGCCGTCTTCAGTGCCAGACGGATGTTCGACTCAGACTGTCCTACCAACCCACCAAAGATTTTTCCCATATCAAGTCGGAGCAGGGGCATGTTCCATGCCGATGCCACACACTTGGCGGTGAGCGACTTTCCACAGCCCGGCACACCGGTGAGGAGCACGCCCTTTGGCGGCTTCAGTCCAAAAGCCCTCGCCTCATCGCTGAAGCAATGGCTTCGCAGTTCAAGCCACCTCTTCAGGTTTTCCAAGCCACCGACATCATTCAAGTTGAGGTTGGTTTCCACGAATTCAAGGATGCCCGTCTTCCGGATGATTTGCTTCTTTTCATTGAGAATGATTTTCAAGTCCGACTCGTCAATACAACGGTCATTCACCAATGCTCGTGAGAGGCAATTCTCTATCTCAAGTTTCGTCAGACCAAGAGATACCTCCACATAACGCTCCAGCAGCTTGTCGTCTACATCTATTGATATGCCATCGACATTGCGGTAGGGGGCGATGAAGTCGGTAATCACCTTTCTCACCTCTTCCTTCGTGGGCAGCGGGAAACTGAGCAGCGTGACTTCCTTCTGCAAGTCGTTGGTCACCTCGAAATTTGGGGCAATGATGATGCAGTTGCAGTTGTATCCCTTGTTGCGTATGTTGATGGCGAAATCCTTCAGACGACGGCGATAGACGGGATTCGCATTACCAGTAAGGAACAACTGCGCATCGCAGAAGACGAAGAGGCTCTTGCTGCTCAAATTCTTCGCCTTGCTCTCGCAGAAGTCGATGGCAACACCCAAATCTTTCGTCCTGGCGTCTGCCACCTTGCCATCGTATTTGACACCTTCCGACGAATTCCAAACATAAAAACTATGGTTGATATCACTTGCCACACTTTGCAACTCTTCAATCACACGCTCTTCCTCATATGATTCTATCACGAGGATAGCATATCGAGCCCTGATATAATTGGTGATGTTTTTCCTAAAACTATTTGTCATGTCAAAAAATGTTTATTTATACTATTCGTTAAAGGCATTTTTCCAGCATGCACATATTGTAAGTTGCAAAATTACTATAATTTTGTAGTATCACAAAACATTTCTATTTTTTTTTGCCCATTATTTCCCCTTATGTCCCAAGTTGTTCATAAAACCATGGAAAATACCAAGCGGGAGTAGAGATATAATTTTTTCTTTGCATCTCGGAGAAGTTTCTTTTTTTTCAGAATCAGACTCAGGCAAGAAACGCGCCAAAGGATGCGGAACAATAGGGAAAGAGAAAAGGTGGAGACCCTGAATTAATCGAGGTTCCGCCTTTCGGATATTTTTCTCAAACAGAAAAATCAGCAACGTTACATTTCTGCAAGTTGCTGATTTTCCATGTGGACCAGGTAGGGCTTGAACCTACGACCTCCAGATTATGAGTCTGAGAGAATACAATTTTATGAAATTTTCTTTGTTTGAAATTTGGTTGATACACAGATATTTAGTAAATTTGCACCATCAAACAAAACGTTAAAAAACCCCTTAACTCAACCCGATTGTTTTCGCATTGTTTTCGCGAAAATTTTGCGAAAGAACATCAGACTCGAGTCTGGAGGTTTCAGAAAATTGCAGGAAATTGAACAAAAATTAGGCGATTTCATAGCAGCAGACTATGGGTCTGCAAGGCTGAATGTTTTCGCGAAAACAAAACTATAAAAACTATGGCAAAGAAACTCACAACCTCGCTGACGGGTTTCAAAGAGCGTCAGTGTACAATGGCAATCGTTCTGGACATCCGTAGCAATCGCAAAGATGTAACAGAATACCCTGTGAAGGCTCGATTCACCATAGATCGTCGTTCGTACTACTATCCGATAGGTGGTAGTTATAGCAAACAGGAGTTCTCGGAAATCTGCAACGTACAGAAGAGTAAGTCGCCCAAGTACGAGGAGAAGAAGCGGTTGTTAGACATTGTGGACAAGTATAAGACAATGCTTATTAACCTCAATCCAGGTCATGAGCTGACACTTGATGCCGTGCGTATGGTCGTCGAGGGCAAGGTCACAAGGGAAACGAAGGAGTCGTTCATCGGTATCTGGGAAGAAATAATCCACAATCTACGTACAGAAAACAATGGCGCCAGATATACTACTGCCGAGCCATACGAAACAGCCTTGAACTCCTTTAACCCACATTGCAGCTATAGCCTACGTAAATCCCTGATTTTCAGTAGGCGGTTTTTTTTGAGGCGGTTTTAGGGGTACCACGGATTTTACTTTTCCAATGGGGTTTGCATTGATCTCCAAAAGGCTGTAGATGACGGCCAGCTCATTCTCAGCCTCCGTGCTCTGCCGCACCGCCACCTTGCTGCCATCCTCCGTGTCCATCTCCGCCGTTACCACGACCTGCGCCTGTGCTATGCGCATGATTTCATCCCATCGGATGTTTGGATACTCCTTCAGTTTCAGTCGGTACTTGGTGACTGAGACGATCCAGTAGGCCAGCACGGCCAGGTTGAGGTGTGCCTTGATGCCATCGTCCGTCTTGTGGTACACGGGGCGTATGTCGAGGTCGCTTTTCAGGACGTGAAAGAGATTATGGGAAGCTTCCCATAAGACCTTTTATGACAAGTATATCATTATGGGAAGTAAAATGGAAAGCATATTTGATAATCAGCAAGTTGATGGATTACTTCCCACTTTAACTTCCCATAATAATTCATCGTCCCAAGCCTCTTAGCCAATCTCTCAGGTCCTTATT
>JAFWSS010000095.1 GCA_017524385.1 Prevotella sp. | reverse complement strand
TGACGATTTTATCGGATTACAAATCCTGATATTATTTCCATCGGGATTGCAAATCCCGATGAACATTCTTGGCGCTGATAATGACGATTCTAGCGGATTGCAAATCCTGATATTATTTCCATCGGGATTGCAAATCCCGATGAACATTCTTGGCGCCAAGCAAAAAAATGGTGTTTGGGTAAGGCTTTTGCCCTTGCAGGGCGACTGTTATATATCACACATGGATTCCCAGGGCGTTGCCCTGGGCTGATATCTCGTTGGCCTTTCAGGCCGTCCGGCATTAATAATCCAACCGCAGGTCGGAAAATTCTTTAATTCTCAAATTCGTGATAAAAAGGGTGGGAAAGTTCAGTGGATAATTTCCGTCTAATAGAAAAAAGTTGGGTGGAATTCTTGAAAGTGTTAGGAAATATGCGTACATTTGCATATCATCTCGTGCCTTGACGGTTGCAAACACCCCTTATCATAAGCAAAAAAGGACTATGACAGACAAAGAATACTACACCAATATTCCCGACATCGCTCCTGCTTATGGAGGAGGCATGAGGACGGTTATGGTAAAAAGAGAGGAAAAAATGTCAAATGAGTAATTGAAAGAAACAATCATGTACAAGAGAGAATACACCCCGGAGAGAATAATGGCTTTGAAGCCGAATGAGATTTTCGTGTTTGGCAGCAACCTCGCTGGTGCACATGGTGGCGGCGCGGCCCGCCTGGCCTATTCCCGCTTCGGCGCGACATGGGGGCAAGGCGTGGGGTTGCAAGGGCAGAGTTATGCCATACCCACCATGCAGGGCGGCGTGGAAACCATCAAACCCTACGTGGACGAGTTCATAGAGTTCGCGTTCATACATCGTGAATACAAGTTCCTCGTGACACGCATTGGCTGTGGGATAGCGGGATTCAGCATAGAGGAGATAGCCCCTTTGTTCAAGGAGGCCATCGACTTGGAAAACGTCATCCTGCCAAAGGATTTCGTGGAGGTAATTTCAAGTTCCCAAGAAAGCGCACCAGCATCAACCATCACCTGGGATGCCGAGAAAGATTTCTTGGAAAAATATCGTAACTTGATAAATAAGGTGAAGAAAGATGACGAAGCAGCCATCGACCAGGTGAGGGAACTGCGCGCCAAGGAGTTCCGCAACACTGTAGAGATTGTAAACCAAGGCCGCTACACTACGGAGGAAGGAAAGGAAGTCATCTTGCCTTCCGATGATGCCATGATGCGCGGCACGGCATTCTATGAGAGCGAGATTCATCTGCCCGAAACGCCACAATACAGCGTGCCAGCGATAGTCGAAGTGAAAGACATGGACTGCCTGCACGCCGGAGTACAACTGATAGAAGAAGGCTACAATCCTGCCATATTGAACATGGCCAATCGGCTCAATCCGGGCGGAGGTGTGGTCAACGGTGCCGGAGCACAGGAAGAGACACTGTTTCGCAGGACCAACCTGTTTCGATCACTCTATCAGTTCGCGCCCTACGCTCGACAATACGGCATCAAGCCATCAGCACACCAATATCCCCTTGACAAGAACTTCGGCGGCGTATACACCCCTGGCGCCATCTACTTCAGGGAGAGCGAACAAAACGGCTACGCCCTACTGGACACCCCAGTAGCCCTCTCGTTCATCACTGTGGCAGGCATGAACCGTCCAGAACTGACGCCCGACGGAATGATAGCAAGTCATCTGGTGGGAGGTGTCAAGAACAAAATCCGCACCATCTTCCGCATCGCACTGGCACATGGGCACGACGCGTTGGTGCTGGGCGCCCTGGGCTGCGGTGCTTTCCGCAATCCCCCCCGCCATATGGCACGCCTGTTCCATGAGGTGATGGATGAACCTGAGTTCAAGAAAAAATACAAGATAATCGTATTTGCCATCCTTGACGACAACAATGCTCGCCGAAGCCACAATCCCGAGGGAAACTACAAGTCTTTTGTAGATGAGTTCTCTGCCTTGGAGGAACCCCAACTGACGGAGGAGTCGAAGAAGGCTTTTCTGATGTGGAAAATGGGTGCTGGCAATTCCGCCAAACGCTTCAATGGCGAAAATCCCATACCGAAAAAGACCAAGGTGGCGACAAAAGACAGTTGGAAAACATTGCCAATGCCCGACAGCCATGTTGTCCTCCCTATGTCCTACACGATTTCAACTGCTGAAATGCAGATTGTGAAATACGGTCACATTCCCGAAGCAATGGAAGACCACTGGTTCATGTATTGCGACGAGACGACCATCCGCTATTACAGGAGCTGGTCGGGTATCTGCATCTTCGAGGCGAGGTATGAGGAGCATGGAGGCAAATGTCACATAACGCAGCTGAAAGTGAATCGAGAGCCCGAACAGTATGGCAGCAACAATTCCACAAGAGACACATTCCTATTCCTTGCCTTGCTGACAGAGGAATATGGTGGCGATGCAAGTGAGTTCTGGAATAGAGCCTTACCTTGATGGGAGAAGTGGAAAAATACTTGGTCATTACCACGACCTATCCATCGATGAAAGGGTGACCTTACTCCCCCATCCTTTTCTTGATTTTCTCCCATGCATGCGAGCCAAACAAAAAGCAGTCTCTCATACTGTTCATCATCGGAACGAACCGGCTGAAAGGGATGGTGAAGCTCAGTTCATCCTTCCCGACCCAAGGACGCACCGAGGGGTCGAATAGCCCCAGGAAGCAACGGTGTCCCTGTCTTTCGTTCTCCACGACAGTCATTGACACCACGGTGCTGCAGCCCGAACCGAAAAGCGACAACACGGCATCCGGCTCGTTGCTGTCGTAGAAAGCCCATCCACACAACCCCGACAGCATGTCGGGAGTGGCAAAGAAAAGCACGCCTTCCGTGCCCTCAAAAGACGTGGCCTTGTCTATCCTGACAAAGTTCAGATAAGGTTTCCCTGCTCTCTTCATCCCAAGACCTTGGATGTAATCCTGCACCATCTCGGGAGTCCTCTTGTATTTCTCCTTCAACGACACAAAGGCAGGCACCCGCTCAGGCATGTCGGAAAAACCGGTATAGAGTTTGCCACCGCCGCAACCGATGACATCAACGCTGAGACTAAGCGGTGTTCCCTCCCTGGCTGCCTGCAGTCCCTTGAAGAAACAACCACCGATTTTTTCTGTCTTGGCTACAGGATGTTCACTGTATCCGAACAGCAAAGGCAATGGTGCCTGAAGCCCAAACGCCTCTTGATAATTGCTGATGAATTCTTGTATCTCCATATGCTTTTATTATGTTGCTTAAGGCGCCTATCGCCATCAGCAGAAACTTTTTCATTCGTCTATTTTTTCTTTGTTGCAGCACCTATGAAGGAAACGTCCAACAATCCTATGCAAATATAGATAAAAAAAGGGGAATCATATGCCGGTCGGATAAAGATTTTCACTTTTCTTTAAAGGAAAGGTTACATTTTTTCAGCCTCGATACCCTTTTGAGGCCATATTCGGCAAATTGTAGAGAATCATTAAAACGAAAGCCATTTTCGTTGAATGGAATAATGGGTTCGCTGATTTTTTTAGGCAACCCGACCAGCCTTGCCTAACTTTGCACCAACATTTTATAGTTAGGACTCAAAAACACCATTCCTTATGAAGAAAATAATGATTTCCATGATGCTTGCAGCGTCGATAGCAGTGATGATGTGCTGCTCGGGGGAAGACCCATTTGAAGAATTTGAAAACATTGAAGGTGGGAACACCGGCGGCAACAATCCTGTAGGCAACGGCAATTCGGCTACGACGGGTGAACTGGCCACATTTGACATCGTCATCGACAAGACCACACAGGAACCTACAGAGACGGCTGCGGCATATTTCCCCGACGAAGAGGATGTGTTGGACAACAACGATTTTTCAACGGAAGTGTCAATCGACATGTCGAACCCTGTGGCAAAAACGGAGAACGGGGTTGAAGTGACGGTTGACGGAGACCATGTGACTGCCAATCATAAAGATACGAAAAAGGTGTGTTACATAGTTAGCGGTACGACAACCAACGGTTCGCTGACCATCCTCGGCGAAAAGAAATATGCCGTCAAACTCAATGGAGTGAGCATCACCAACCCTGATTCAGCGGCATTGAGCCTTCTCAGTGACAAACGGGCCTTCGTCATTCTAGCAGATGACACCAACAACACATTGACAGACGGCACAAGCGGCAGTCACAAGGGCACCCTCTACAGCAAAGGCAAACTGCTCTTCAACGGCAGTGGGTCGCTCAGCGTCACAGGGAACACCAGCAATGGCATTCATTCGGCCGACTACATCACCTTCGGCAAAGGCAACAACATCCATGTGAAATCAACGGCCAAGCACGGCATCAAGGCCAATGACGGAATCTTCATCAATGGCGGCATACTGAACGTCGAGGTGTCGGCACCTGCGGCCAAGGGCATCAACTGCGAGGGCAACATCATCGTGAACGGCGGTCGCACCACCGTGTTGACCACTGGCGACGGCACTTATGACACGACAGACAAGGAAGCGAAGGGAGCTGCCTGCATAAAGGCCGACTCTACGCTGACCGTCAATGGCGGCGAACTGCATCTGAAAAGCACTGGCTCGGGCGGCAAGGGCATCAACGTCGACATGGAAGCCAACTTCAACGGCGGCTGCGTGTATGTCGTCACTACGGGAGGACAATACAAGAGCAACAACGACACCTCGTCGCCCAAGGGCATCAAGGCCGACGGGAACATCAATGTAAGTGGTGGCAGGACATGGGTGCGCACCAGCGGCTACAACGGCGAAGGCATCGAGACGAAGAAGGAACTCACCGTCACGGGTGGCGAGGTGGCCAGCTATGCCTACGACGACGCCATCAACTCTAAAAGCACGATGACCATCAGCGGTGGTTTCATCTATGCCCAAGGGCAGCATAACGACGGTCTGGATGCCAACGGCAATTGCTACATCAAGGGCGGCACGGTATTCGCCGTCTGTTCCGGGCAACCCGAGGTGGCCATCGATGCCAACAGCGAGGGTGGCTACAAACTATATGTCACTGGCGGAACCATCGTCGCCATAGGCGGTTTGGAGAATGGTTCACAACTGTCCCAGTCGTGCTATTCGGCATCGTCGTGGTCGGCCAACACCTGGTACACGCTGACCAGCGGCAAGGACAACATCTCGTTCAAAACTCCTTCAAGCGGCGGCTCAGGCATCGTGGTGTCTTCCACCTCACAGCCCTCGCTCAAGTCTGGAGTCAGTGTCAGTGGCGGGACCTCCTACTTTGGAGGAATAACCATCACAGACGGCACGGTAGACGGTGGATCCACTGTCTCACTATCCAACTATACAGGCAGCAATGGCATGGGAGGCGGTCAGGGTCGTCCTGGCGGATGGCATTGAAATGCAATAATCATCATTCTTTTTACGTTATCATATATGGAGAAGACGTATTGGATGAAGCAATCGCGACAAGAGAATCTGATTTACCTGGTGGTGTGGGGCCTGCTCTTTGCAGCCCCGCTGCTTAGCCTGTATGTGCGCACCATCAGCGACCCAGGCATCACATTCGACTGGACGGAGGTGTTCATCGTCTGGAGGAGGCTCGCCGTCTATCTTTTGCTGTTCCTCCTTCACAATTTCCTGTTGGCGCCGCTGCTGGTGTATAAGCGCAAACGCATTTTGTATTTCTCCTTCGTAACCGTTTTGCTGGCTGTGTTCACCATTTACCAGTGCAACAACAGGCCGGAGAGATGGAATCATAGAGACCACAAGCCGCCCCATATGATGCATCACGGTCATCATAAGGCGCCGGGGGATTTTGACGGCGGCAGACCTCTGGTGAATTCCGAAGACACACCTCCCCCGATGCCTGATGATGCTCCACCAAGGAAGATGCGTCATCGCATGCCACCACCTGTCATAGGCGAACACGACCTGTTGGCCATCGTGGTGCTCATCCTGATGTTTGGGGCCAACCTCGGCATCAAGGGGTATTTCCGAGGGCGCGACGACCGCAGAAGGCTTGCCGAACTGGAGCGGCAGAACCTGGAACAGCAGTTGGAGTATCTGCGCTACCAGATCAACCCACATTTCTTCATGAACACGCTAAACAACATCCACGCCCTCATAGACGTTGACCCGGCAAAGGCTCAGGAAACCATTGTGGAACTGTCGAAAATGATGCGTTTCATACTCTATGATGGCGACAAGAAGGGCGTGCCTCTGACCAAGGAGATGGAGTTCATCCGCACTTACGTCAAGTTGATGAAACTGCGCTACACCGACAAGGTGCGCATAACGCTCGACCTGCCTGCAGAGGTGCCCGACCGCACCGTTCCACCATTGATGCTCATCTCTTTCATCGAGAATGCCTTCAAGCATGGGGTCAGTTACCAGCACGAATCATTCATTGAAGTGAAAATCGTGGTGGAAAGCGAATCACTGAACTTTGCCTGCCGCAACTCAAAGGCCGACAAGCCGAATGAGGAAAAGGGAGGCGTGGGACTTGCCAATGTCAGAAAAAGGCTGGACTTGCTTTTCGAAGACCACTACACCCTGAACATCAAAGATGAACCCAAAGTATATACCGTAGAACTAAACATACCATTGACATGATACGCTGTCTCGCCATCGACGATGAGCCATTGGCTCTACAACAACTCGTTTCATACATCAGCAAGGTGCCATACCTGGAACTCGCAGCCGGGTGCCAAAGTGCGTTGGAGGCTCGTGCTTTCCTTGAGCAGGACACCGTGGATGCCATCTTCTGCGACATCAACATGCCCGACCTCAACGGCATGGACTTTGTGAAATCGCTCACGGTGCCACCACTAATCGTCTTCACGACAGCATATTCGGAATATGCCGTCGAAGGCTTTCGCGTCAATGCCGTCGATTACCTGCTCAAGCCTTTCGGACTGCAGGACTTCCAAAGAGCGGCCAACAGGTTGAAAGAACGTCTCGAAACAGCACCCGCCAATCCCATTGTTTCAAACAGCACCGATGTTGTCTTCCTCAAGACCGACTACCGCATCGTCAAGGTCAGCATTCCCGACATCCGATACGTCGAGGCCATGAGCGAATATCTGAAAGTATGGATTGAAAACGAGCGCAAACCCATCATCACCTTGCTCTCGATGAAGAAGATGGAGGAGCGATTACCTGACAATTTCATGCGCATCCATCGCTCCTACATCATCAACCTCCACAAGATCCAGGAGGTGAACAAGAACCGCGTCATCATGGATGCCGACACCTACCTGCCCATTGGCGAGTCTTACAAGGAAGCCTTCCAAACCTATATGAGCACCCGATTCTTGGGAAAATAGCCCATTCTCCATCAAGTCGCCCTCGACGCGCACTTCCCTGTTGGCACACCCGCATCAAAAAAATGCGATGTGGCACACCCGCTTGTTTGCCACTTTGGAAAAAAGCCTTAACTTTGCGCCCGCATTTACATCTCGAGGAGAAGAAATGTGAGCAACCCCTTCAACTCCCCTTTTTTTAAACATATCACAGATGAAAAGAGAAAACTATCATTCTTGCAAGCCGTCATTCATCATGACAACAGCCTTTACCTTCGTATTCATGGTCTTGTCTTTCTGCTCATGCCACAAAGACAAGCATTTTTATGTCAACAAGACAAGTGGCACAACAAGAATGGTGGAGGAAGTCCCATCTCTTGGGGTAGAGAACGAAGCAGGAACCATCGATTTATTTGATTACATCAAAAAGTAAAGTAACTTTACTATTTTAAAGGAGTTAAAGGGGAGTTTTTTATAAGGAGTTAAAGAGGAGTTAAAGGGAAGTTAAAGGGAAGTTAAAGGGGAGTTAAAGGGACATATGTATGCTGATTTAGGGAGTTAAAGGGGAGTTTTTTATAAGGTGTTAAAGGGGAGTTTTTATAAGGAGTTAAAGGGGAGTTAAAGGGACATATGTATGCTTGTTTAAGGAGTTAAAGGGACATATGCTCTGCGCGAGCCAAGCGACAAAGACGAGCTCGGCCTGCATAAAAAATTGAAATTTACCAAACAAATGGAATCATCTTGTATTTCACATGCCTCCTATATGCCTCATAACCTTCAAGCCCTTCTTCAAGCACGGCTTCTTCATTGCTGATGCGCATGGCAATCACCGGAATGTATCCCAGCATAATCAAGAATGAAATGAGAGACCCCAGCACCAACGGCATGGCAAGGAACAAGGCTGTCGTGGACGAATACATGGGATGACGGACGATTCCATACAACCCCGTGTCAATGACCTTTTGGTTTTCCTGAACCTCTATGGTCCTGGAAAGGTATGCATTCTCTCGAATGACTTCCGCATACAACAAATAGGAAGCAAGAAAGAGGACAGCGGCCACCCAGGAGACCCATCCTGGCAGCACCCACCAGCCAAAGCGCCAACTCAATCCGGCAAATACAAAGGCTGCCATGAACAACAATCCGCTCAAAGCCACTACTGTCTTTTGTTCGGCTTCCTTTTCTTTGGCATTCAGACGCTTTCGCAGTAGTTCTGGATTCCTTGCCATCATTACGAGACCTACGATGAACATCGGGACGAACAGAATCACCATCAACAACCATCCCTGCCAGTAATGGAATGAACCAGCGGGAAGGAACAACAGCCCCCCGATGATGATGATGCCAAGCAAGTATTTGGTTATTGATTGAAACAGCAAGCCTTTATCCATTGTCTATCAACTCCTACGTTACGATTAATCCAAGTCTACCATGCAAAGGTAACATTTTTTTTGCGACAAAGCCATTTTTTCCTACAACAGGAGTGAAATGTGTAAAAAAAAATATAATTTTACAGCCGCAAACCTTCTTGACGTTGTATGGACAAGCAAGAAGTGAAGCAGCCGTGATGCCAAGGAGCGACTTTTGCTACCGCGTCGCCCCTGCCGCAGGTCGGAAAGAAGGGAAAACATGAATTTCTTGAACATATGAGAATGAAAAGAATCCTATTGTTGGCTTTTCTGGTGATTGGAACTGTTGTCAGGGCCCAAAACGAGTATGAAATCAGTGTTGAGAGCAAGAAACCCTCGGGAATCATCGACGAGATGCTCTACGGACAACTCTTCGAACACATCTATTTCAGTGCCAACAACGGTGTCTGGCAGGAACTCATACAAGAACGTTCATTCGAACCAGAACAGTTTCCAGGCATCCATCCACGCGACGGCTACTTTGACGGATGGTACATGGACGACGACATGGTGCTACACTCCCCCACCCGCTACGAGCAGCCGCTCAAGATCGACAGTATGGAGACTTGCGACTTCGACCTGACCATGGACGTCAACTGGCGCTCATACAAGTTGGCCCGCCGCGCTTGGAGCGGCGGACTGATGGACATCCGTTTCGCCTTCCGTAACAAGGCCGACGGGACACCCTATTTCGTTCGCATACACGACCCGTATTATGAGAGCCGCACATTCACACCGGCGCAGACCCAGTCGCAAATCGACGCAGCAAACGAGGCAGCAGCACGCGCGGCACTTCAGCAGCAGAGTTCCACTGCCGACTTCTCCATCTGCACCATGGAAGAACGTGAGTCGACCGGCTTCGGGGGACGTCCCGGCCGCCGCATGAACATGCTGGTCCCACTGGCATCGGCTCCAGCCACGAAGGAACAGGTGAACGAAGAGCAGCAGTGGCACAAACTGCGAGTGGTGAGTCGCGGAAGCAAGGCTACCGTATTCTGGGACGGCAAGGAGGTGGTCAGTTATGACAGTCTGGAGAAGGCCGACCGTAATTATCTGACTTTCTGGGTCAATTACACCGAGGCCACCTACCGCAACATCAAGTTGACCGCAACCGACGGCACGGTGCTTTTCGAGGGCACTCCTGGAGATGTTAAAATCCCTGCTGTAGCCCAACAGTGGACGCCTTTCGGCGAGGGCGGCAAATACCGCCTTGTCAAAAACGATGCCGTGAACATGCGCTATTCGCAGGAAATCACAGCAGGAAAGACCGAGGCAGGTATCTTCCAAGGTCCACAAAACGTCACTGGCGAGAAATTTGTCGGCTCCATCTATGCGAAAGGCAAGGGCGAACTTATCGTCGGATTGCGCAGTTCGAAAGGCAATATCATTGCCCGCCAGTCGTTGGGCAAGGTGAGCAAGGACTGGAAGAAATATGAATTCACGCTTGAACCGCAGAAAATTGAAGGTGATCTTCGCCTCACCATGGATAGCACCCATACACCAAAGCAAATCACCAAGATCAGCAGTGATGCCGATTTTGTCATCATAGTCAAGAACGGAACGGTGCAGGTCGACATGGTCACCATGACCACTCAGACAGGTCTTGACCTGGGTGGGTTCCGCCCCGATATCCTGCAAGCTGTGAAGGAATTGCATCCCACATGTATGCGATGGCCTGGTGGTGGATATGTCGCCCAGTATGACTGGAAATGGGGCATCGGCCCGCAGGAGCAACGCGAACGCTGGGCACACTGGATGTGGATGGACTATGACCAGAACTGCTTCGGCACCGATGAGTTCATCCGCTTCTGTCGCGAGGTGGGCTCCGAACCCATCATCGTCGTGAGTGTCAAGTTTGAACGCCCCGCCGACGAGTATGACCGCATCCTTCAAGATGCGGTGAACTGGCTTCGCTACTGCAACGCCCCCGCCACCGACGAATGGGGCGCGAAGCGTGCCGCCAACGGGCATCCCGAACCGTATAATGTGAAATATTGGGAGATAGACAATGAGATGTGGGAGATGGGCATCGACCGCTATGAGAAGTGCGTTCGTGACTTCAGCACCGCTATGCGCAAGATCGACCCGTCTATCAAGATCATCGCCTGCGGTGGATTCCGCGAGGATGAGCAGTTCATCAAGCGAAGCGGCAGTTATTTCGACTATCTGAGCCTGCACCACTATGAGCAGCAAGGCGGTTACGCCACAGGGCCTGTACGTCTCAGCCAGCAGTATGACCGTTACGCCAAGATGATAGCCGATGGCCCCAATCCGAACATCAAACTATTCATTTCGGAGTGGAACCTGAACAGCATCGACTGGCGCACGGGGTTGTTTGCCGGCGGATTCCTCAACATGTGTGAATCGCGTGACGTCGTGGCGATGGGCGCGGCGGCCTTGTTCATTCGCCGCACCGATGCCCCAGACTGGAACAACGCTTTCATCAACTTTGACTACAAGGACCTGTTCAAGGCTCCCAACTGCCAGGTTACCGAACTATGGTATGACCATTTCTCCAAGTACCGTCTTGCCTTCAGCGGTGAAACCGGTGATGTCAGCGTGAGCACCACCTTGTCGGAGAATGGCGCCGATGTGATTGTGAAGGTGGTGAATCCCACCGACAGTCCTGCCACCCTGCGTATCAAAGGAGATTGGATGGGTGTGTCGGGTACTGCATTCGAATATTACGCCCCCGGGGCACTCACCGTGGCCAACAGCATGGAGGACAAGCATGCCGTTGCACTCAAGAAAGCAACCCCGAAGACCGAAGGGAACGATGTGTTGCTCTCTGTCCCAGCCCTGTCGGCCGGTGTGTTGACCATCACCAAGATGCAGACTTTGGAATAAGTGGCTCCGTTGCTGATGAAAAGACGCCCTTGTCGATAGAAGGCTTGTTATCTGAAGAAAGGGAAGCCATTGAATTGTGGCACGGTCTTTTCTTTCAGTTCTTGAACATGTGGTTCAAAATCCTGGTCGAAACGCTCTATGTTGCGGTCGAGGAAGGCAAGGCGGTTGGTCAACCATTCTCTTAGCACTGCTATTTCCTCGTCATAGGAACTCACCCTGTAAGCCGCATACCAGCCGATGGCGTCGCCAAAGCCACCGAATCCCTCCATAGAAAAACCATCCATCGAGGGGAAGCCGCCGAAACCTCCGGCTATCGAGTCGCCGCCCATCGGTGGGAAACCGCCAAACGGGAAGCCGCCGAGACCTCCGGCTATTGAATCACCACTCATCGGTGGGAAACCGCCAAACGGGAAGCCACCGAAGCCTCCGGCTATCGAGTCGCCACCCATCGGTGGGAAACCGCCAAACGGAAAGCCGCCGAAGCCTCCGGCTATCGAGTCGCCACTCATCGGTGGGAAACCGCCAAACGGGAAGCCGCCGAGACCTCCGGCTATCGAGTCGCCGCCCATCGGTGGAAAACCGCCAAACGGAAAGCCGCCGAAACCTCCGGAAGCAGGATTGTTCTTCTGTTCTTCAGACACCAACAATTCCGGATACTTCTCAAAATGGCGGTCGACAAACGGGCGAAGCATTTTCGCTTGTGTGTCGATGAATTTGTTGATGGCCTTGTCACTCAAGATATTTTTTCTCAACGACTTGTATCTCGTTTTGACGGCTTTGCGAAACGATGGGTCCTGCAACAGTCGTTGCCACAACGCCGGTGTGGGTTGGGTGTTGCCCCCCTCGAAGCACCAAGCCTCGATGTTGTTGGCATTGCAGAAATTACAATTTCCATAAGCAAGGTTGTAATCCCATACAGGCCCGGCGAACAATTTCCCTATGCTGCCATCCTCCTTGTCCTTCTCCTTGTAGAAATATGCACTGCGTTTATATCCGTCGGCATTCAGACTCAGTTCGGTATGGATGAAATAATCGACAAAAGACGGAACGTCGATAAAGCGAGCATACCCCCATCGCGGGTCGGTGAAATGGTCTGACTGTATGGTCATTTCTACAGAATCGACAAAAGACTCTATGTATGCAAATTGCTCTGTTTGAAGTTTTTTCTTCTTCGGATAGATGCACGACCATACAATCTGGCTTGTCATGATGCCTTCGCCTATTCCCGGCACTTTCGACACAAACGTGGCATCGTCTTGGTCATAGGCGTCGATGCGAAGGATGTAGCCTCCGGTCAATTCGCGCCCCTCCACATCGGTCTTTTTCAGTTTTGAGACATTCACCCGCTGTTCCCCTCGTTTGATGGCCTCGCAAAGGATGTATATGCCGCGGTAATCATCGTCGACGTATAGTTCCACCATTTTCGTTCTTGGTCCCCAGTGCCCCATGTCTCTCCAGAGTTGGAATGCAAAGGGGTCTCTCATCATCGACACGTCATTATAGGGAGCAAGCAGCACCCATTGACTGTGGGCTGGCATCCCCAACAAGGGGAAATCTCTTTCATCCCCCTTCTCGTCACGTAGTTCAATGGTATATTTTTTCTGGTTGAAACTAAGCGAGCTGTTCCCTCTCAGTTTGATGCCGATGGCACCATCATAGTCGCCGACTTGCATCCGCGCCGGCACTTTCGCACGGCTATCAATAGTAGTACTGGTGGTGATTCTCACGACAGGCAGTTTTGCAGCAGCCATCAACGTCATGGCGGCCATCACTGCCAAAAACAACATTCCGCTCCTTTTCATCAATCTGGGAATCATATCAAATGGTGAATTTGTAGTATTTTCAACGTCTATATCCATGAAGGCTATTTCCTTACCCCTTGAGCAACAGTCCTGTCATCTCATCGTCAAAGTGTTATCAGACAACTCGACAGATATTTCCCACGTCCATATAATTAAGGTGGGATATCGGAAGCCACCACGGAAATTGCTCCTAAGATGGTTCTGTCGCCTTTATGCATGCAAAGTTAGCACATTTTTTCCATATGCAACCTTTAGGAGCACCCTTATTCATTATTTTTGGGGCAATCGAAAAATAAATATATAATTTCTTGCATATATCAAAGCAAACTACTACTTTTGCATCAAAACTTATATATCGCAAAATATGGACACATTTACACAATCATTAGACGTCAAGGAGATGGGCCGTCGATTCAAGCTTATCCGTCACAAACTGGGATTGACACAGACCCAAGTAGGAACAATATTGAACACCACGCAACTGATGGTGTTTCGCATCGAGAAGGGCGAGAATGTGCTTTCTCCCTTCTTTCTTGGCATGATGCAACTCTATGGACAGTATATGTCTTATGACGCACTGCTGGCCAACCACTTCGACATCGAGGATGAATCATTGTTCAACAAAGACTTTGTGGTGAACAAAATCGTCAAGGAGAAACTTGCCACGCTTCGCGACAACGTCATCGCCATGTTGGAGGACACCGGCAAAGAACTGCAAAAGGACATCAATGCAGCAGCAGGGCTGCTCTGAAATGACTTTCAAGCAACTGTCTCTTAAGAACTTGGATATTCTTGTCTATAGGAATTTTCAAGAATTATACAATATTGCATATGCGCATCTATTTTGTGATTCTTATATAGAATTTGCTATAGGAAGCAAGCAAGGGATGAAGTACATACACCATAAGACAAAACTGAATGAAAGAAAGATACGCTCTCTTTTTTGACATCGATGACACCCTGGTGAGTTTCAAGACACACGAAATTCCACCATCGACGATTTTCGCCCTGACCCAGGCCAAGGCGAATGGACACCGCGTGTTCATTGCAACAGGAAGACCTACGCTGATCATCACCAACCTTGGAGCCATCCAACACCTGATAGATGAGACCATGTCACCACGTCTGTAGATGAGGATGGTGTGTTGAACGACTTTATCATTTCTATCATTTTCACATACAGGGAACGATACAAAATTTGCAACACGGAATGTATTAGGAAATTTTTCTTAAATAAAAAAGTTAGACGGATGCTTGCAATTGTGGATTGTATTTCATACCTTTGCAACATAGAGTTAGGTTGGATTCAAGCTTGAAACACACACCTTTCTCTTATGTAACAAATTGTTTGTTTGAAATAAAACTTTAAGTTTGTGATACACCATATAAAATACAAAATCAAAGAACATTGTACATTTGAACTTCATTACTCATTTTTGTATTAGGTAACATACCTATTTGGTTTAGCCAACTACAATTGAAATATTTAATAATTAATAACATAACAACACAACTTATGATTAAAAATCTGTCAAAATCGAAGAATCTAAAGCAACTGATTAGACAGACCATTCCCACATTCCTGATGCTGTTCGCATTCAGCACCATGCTGCATGCCCAGAACGGTATCACAGTAAAAGGTGTTGTCACCGACGAGACCCCGGAGCCATTGATTGGTGCCACGGTGATTGTGAAAGGACAACCCTCATTGGGAACGGTGACTGACATCGATGGTAACTTCCAACTGGGGGTGCCTTCGGAGAATTCAGTGCTGGTGATTTCCTATGTAGGTATGACCACAAAGGAAGTCAAGGTCGGCAAGCAGCGCGATTTCAATATTGCACTTGCTAGCGACACCCAGCTGGAAGAAGTCGTGGTAGTAGGTTACGGCCAACAGAAAAAAGCTTCTGTGGTTGGTGCCATTACACAAACCACGGGTGAAGTACTTGAACGTGCTGCAGGTATTGGTAGCGTGGGTGCAGCCCTTACGGGTAACCTTCCCGGTATCGCAACCATTGCCTCTACCGGACAGCCTGGCGAAGAGGACCCACGAATCTACATTCGTGGTGCGGCAGCGTGGAACCAGGACGCTCAGCCCCTTATCCTCGTCGATGGTGTGAAGCGTGAGATCAAGTCGGTTGACATCACGTCAGTGCAGACCATCTCAGTGTTGAAGGACGCCTCCGCCACCGCCGTCTATGGTGTGGAAGGTGCCAACGGCGTCATCCTCATCACCACCAAGCGCGGCCAGGAAGGCAAGGCAAGAATCGACGTTGGATTCAACGCAACCCTGAAAGCAGTGTCAAAGCTCCCTCGCAAGTACGACTCCTACGACGGCTACATTCTCCGCAACGAGGCCATCGAGCATGAGCTGGCCTTGGGAGGTGCAGGTTCTTGGGCATACTATCGTCCACAGACCTTCATCAACAATTTCCGCAACCAAGACTATACTGTAAAGCCTAACTATGATGCCGATGGCAACTACCTCGGCGACTACAGCCAAGCGGAGCGCTATCCCAATATTGACTGGCAGGACGAGATGTTCAAGGAATACACCTTTTCTTATAATACGAACCTCAATCTATCCGGTGGTACGAAGGCCGTCAAGTATTTCGTGTCCTTCGACTTCCAGAACGAGGGTGACATGACCAGGATTTGGGACAACCGTCAAGGTTATGAGGGTGGTTATTCCTATAATCGTTTGAATGTCCGCTCGAACTTGGACTTCCAGATTACGAAGTCCACCCTGTTCAAGGTCAACCTGGCAGGTTCCAATGCGCAGCAGAAGACCCCACGTTATTATTATGGTAATAGTGGCGAGTTCTTCCAGCAGCAACAATGGGCTGGTGCATACCGCATGCCGCCAAACGTCTTCCCCGTACAATTCTCCAATGGAGCATGGGGTTACTCCAGGTTGGCAGCATCCAACATGGCCAACTCCCCGATGAACGTGGCAACATCCGGTTTTGAGCAAAAAACCATCACCCGCATATTCACCGACTTCTCTCTCGAGCAGAATCTTGACTTTGTCACCAAGGGCCTTGTTGCACGCGGTACGATTTCATGGGACAACCAGTTCGACGAGGGTAACCGTGGTATCGCAAATGGCCCCAATGGTGGTGGTGGCCACGTCAACAATACGGCATACATTCTCCCGGAGGACGGTCAGCTCCTTTTCGAGAATGAGATTTTCGCATCGACGGGTTTCGACTTCTTTGAACAACGTGACTGGGAACATCAGCCAGGCAGAGTCAATTATACAAGCCGTGCTACTGAAATGTCACTCCAACTCTACTGGGGTCGTCAGTTTGGCCAACACAACGTGACCTTGATGGGTAACTGGAAACGTCGTTCCAGCGCAGGCAATGCCGACCTGGAGAACCGTCGTGAGGACTGGGTGTTCCGTACCACCTACGACTTTAAGAGCAGGTATTTTGCCGAGTTCAACGGTGCCTACAATGGTTCACAGAAATTCTCTCCCGACAACCGCTTCGCTTTCTTCTGTTCTGGCGCTTTAGGTTGGATGGTCACAGATGAGAAATTCATGAAATGGTTGGTTGACAAGCGAATCGTCGAGATGTTCAAGATTCGTGGCTCCATCGGTGAGATAGGTGACGACAGCGCCGGTGACCGTTATGCATACCTGACCACTTGGGATGTGATTGGTCCTTATGGGATGGGGCTTGACCCCTCCTCCACCAGCCCTTTCACCGGATACAAGGAATCATCTGTTGCAAGCCCCGACCTCCGTTGGGCAACCGTACAGAAGAAGAACATCGGTTTCGACTACGCCATCCTCAACGGCATGTTCGCCGGTAGTTTCGACTGGTTCCGCGACGACCGTTACGACATCTTCATTTATGGTCGCGACCGCTCCGTGCCTTCATACTATGGTGCAGCAAAGACCCCTGACGTCAACAAGGGCAAGATCAAGAATCAAGGATTCGAGGTCGAGGTTCGCTTCAACAAGGTATTGAAAAATGGCATGCGTTTCTGGGCAAACACCAACTACACCTATGCGCACAACGTCATCAAATTGAAGGATGACCCCGAATTGATTCCAAGTTACCGCAAGGCGAAAGGTTACTCCCAAGGACAATACTGGTCATTCATCGACAACGGCTATATCAAGAACTACGACGAACTCTATAGTGTGCCCGAGCGTCAGACCAGTGACGAGCAAGTGCTCATCGGCGACCATTACATCGTTGACTTCAATGGCGACGGTGTCGTTGACGAGACCAACGACCAAGCTCCATACGGCTACACCGGCACTCCGGAGCACACCTACAACGCCACCATCGGTTGGGAATGGAAGGGTTTCAGCATGTTTGCACAGCTTTATGGTGTGACAGGCGTCACCCGTGACGTGACCCTCACCTCCTTCCCCGACCAGCTGCTCACCGTATACGACACAGGCAAATGGTGGAATCCCGTTGATGGCGATGGTGAAGTTGTCGTCCCACGTTTCACCACGCAGGTAGCCTACAACAACGGCACCCAGTTCCTCTTCGACGGTTCCTATTTCCGACTGAAGAACGTGGAAGTCGCTTACACATGGACGAAGGGTTGGATCAAGAAACTTGGTTTCACAAGCCTGAAGGTTTATTTGAATGGCAACAACCTCTTCCTGATTACAAAGATGCCTGACGACCGTGAAAGTAACTACGGATGGAGTGGCGCCGGTGGCGCTTACCCCACTGTCAGACGTTATAACATAGGTTTCAAGCTTTACATTTAATTGCGTATGTCTATCATGAAATATTATCATCACATCAAAACCCTTTTTGGTGGTTCGCTGCTCCTTTTGGCAGTTGCTTCCTTCACTTCTTGCTCCGATTGGCTCGACAAAGACCCTGAGTCCATCATAGCAGAAGATGAGGCATTCAAGAACTACCGCAATTTCCAAGGGTATATCGAGGAAATCTACAACTTGATTCCTGATAAGGAGAGTTGCAACTATTGTACGGCATGGAATTTTGGCGACGATGCTGTTCACAACCCGGAAGGCTATGCCCACATGGACCATCAGGTCGACCTTGGCAACTATCGCAACTGGTTGAACAACAACCAATGCTGGCTCATGGGTAATAATTATAACGGCAGGGAGCAATCCCTGTGGAACAACTCTTGGTACTGCATCCGCAAGTGCAACATGGGTATAGAGAACATCAAGTCTCTCGTCGGCACTGATGAAGAGCGCGACCTGTTGCTCGGACAGATGTATTTCTTCCGTGCCTGGTGGCATTTCGAACTGATGTGCTACTTCGGAGGCCTGCCTTATATTGACAAAGCTTACGATGCCAAAGAAATCCCCCAACTTCCCCGCCTCTCTTTCCAGGAATGTGCCGACCGCTGTGCAGAAGACTTTGAGATGGCATACAGGCTTCTTCCTTTGGACCCGACGGCATGGGATGAGACGTTGGCCGGCATGCAGACCTCAGGAAATAACGATTTGCGTGTCAACGGTTTCATGGCCCTCTGCTACCTTGGCAAGTGCTACCTCTGGGCAGGCTCTCCGCTCATGAAGGAGTTTGAGAAGACCAAGAACGGTGGCGTGGCCCAACTCTTGGGGGCAAGCAGCAACGGCAAGACCTATGATTATGATGTCAATTACTGCAAGAAGGCTGCTGAGACTCTCGGCAAGGCTCTTGACTTGGTGAAAAAAGGACAAGTGACCTACAAGCTTGCAGAGTTCAAGTATTCCGACCTTTACAACCACACCAAGGATGACAATTCAGAGTCCAACTACTCTGACATCTTCTATACACACAGGCAGAATTGGCAGTATCCCGGTTCCACCGAGGCCATCTTCCGTGGTGCATATCCTGGTGTGAACAAAGCCAACTGGAACTGTGCCAAGATTTTCGGCCCCAAGGTTTCCGGCCTGGTGGCACATGACAAAATCATCCACCACCCCACCGCCAACGTCATCGACCAATACGGCATGGCCAACGGCCAGCCCATCTATTTGGTGAAAAATGGCATTTATGAGGTGAACCCAGCCTCCGGATGGGACCCACAGCATCCCTACAAGGACCGCGACCCGCGCTTCTATCACGACATCATCTTCGACGGCTTCCACTATGTGCTCAGCACGGATGCCTTGAACTCCGACCAAAAGAAACTGGAGTATTGCGAACTTTTCACGGGTGGTGCCATGCGTTCCATTGCCGATGGAAGCAGCACGGGCTATTTCATTCAGAAACTGATACCTCACCAGTGCAATGAAGGTGACAAATGGTACGACTACGACCATGCCTTCCAAAGCTATCTTCCCTACATGCGTCTTGCCGACATCTATCTGATGTATGCAGAGGCCATGGCAGCCATAGCAACTGATGCAAAGGGTCTTGACAACAGGGATTATTGTCCGCTGTCTGCTGTTGACGCCATCAACGCCCTCCGCGACCGTGTCAACTCTGCCGATTATCCCATGGAGCATGTGGTGGCCAACTGCCGTGACACCCGTGAGCACTTCATCGACGAGGTGCGCCGCGAGCGTGCCGTGGAACTTTCCTTTGAAGGTTTCCGTTGGTGCGACCTTCAGCGTTGGCTCCTCTTGACAGAACCCCCTTACACGATGAAATACTCTCATGAGTTCGAACGTTTGGAAACGGCCGACTGGTTCAAGAGCCACGACCCCAAGGACGCCAAGGTAGGCAACTTCCACAAGGAAGAGCTGATTACCCGCCGTTTTGAGTCAAAGCACTACTGGTTCCCGCTTCCCGACAAGGATATTTATCTTTACGAAGGATTCCCCCAGAATCCAGGATGGTAGGAGATTGAATATTGGATATTTAAGATTGAATATTGAAGTATATGAAAAAAATAGTAACAAACATATTTCTCTTTGCCATATTAGGTGTTTCGCCGCTGGCTGTCAATGCCCAGAACACAGACGGGGCCGATGACGATGTCGTTTACAGCGCCGATTCCACCGTGGCGAAAGAGAAAGTCCATGTTGCCTTCCGCGACAAGGATCCCGACCATCTTCTCGGAGGTGTTTCATACATCAACATGGAAGAGCTGCAAAAGAAGGACTACACCATGAGCAGCCTTGAAGACATGTATGCCCTTGTTGGCGGCTGGAATGGCAACAACCTATGGGGTATGGACAACGACCGTCTTGACAACAACGACAACTACAACCTTCCGTTGGTCATCATCGATGGTGTGAAGCGTCCATCCAACAACGTGCTTCCCTCCGAAATAGAGCAAATCACCTTCCTCAAGGGTGCGCAGGCCGTAGTGATGTTTGGTGCCAAGGGTGCCAAGGGTGCCATCTTGATCACCACGAAGCGTGGGAAGATAGACGGTCTTCAAATCAAGGTCAACGCCAACACAGGCTTCCACGTGGCCAAGGAGTTCCCCGAGTATCTGGGTTCTGCCGAGTATATGACACTTTACAACGAAGCCTATATGAACGACGGGAACCCTAAGCCAAGGTACACCCAGCAGGACATCTACAATCATGCCTCTGGTTTGAACCCCTACCGTTATCCCAACGTGAACTACTATTCCGACGAGTATGTCCGCAAGATATACAACCGTTCGGAAGGCACGTTGGAAATCCAGGGTGGCGGCACCCGTGCCCACTTCTACACGAACATCAACTACTACCGTGCAGAAGACCTGCTCAACTTCGGTGTGGCCAAGAAGAACTACACCGACCGTTTCAGCGTACGTGGCAACGTTGACCTTGTTGTCAACAAGCTCATCAAGGGTTTTGCCAATGCCAGCGCGACGTTCTACAATGCCTATAAGAACAAGGGTGATTTCTGGAATGCGGCTGCCACCATGCGCCCGAACTTCCCTGAGAATGCCGCCCCATTGATTTCCATCGACATGGTCGACCCCAATGCCTCCAAGGCCCTTGCCATCTTGGGCAAATCACTCAACCTTCTCGATGGTAAATATTTCCCTGGCGGCACAAAAACCACGACGAGCAATGCCATTGCAGATTGCTACTTCGGTGGAAAGACCCAAGATGTCAGTCGTCAGTTCCAATTCGATGCAGGCATCATCTATGATATGAACAAATTCTTGAAAGGTTTGTCCTTCAAGACCCTGTTCTCCATCGACTATGCTGCCAGATACAGTCTTTCCTATGACAACAAGTATGCGGTGTTCATTCCAACATGGAGTAACTACAACTCACAAGATGCCATAGTTGCCCTTACACAGCAGGGCGATGAAATCATTACAGGCCATATGGCCATGGGCGGCACCGCCTATCGCCAGACCATCAGTTGGAACGGCCATTTCGATTATGACCATGTGTTTGCAGGCAAGCATCACGTGACTGGCATGGTATTGGCCAACATGTTCACAACGACAAGTAGTGACGAATATCACCGTTATGCCAATGCCAACGTAGGCATCCAGGCCGGTTACGACTACATGGGTCGTTATTTTGCCGAGGCATCTTTGGCAGGTGTCCATTCCGCTCGTCTCGCCAAGGGTCATCGCGAAGCCCTCTCGCCTTCTTTCACACTTGGTTGGAACATCGCTAGAGAGAGTTTCTTGGAGGACAGCTTCGTTGACGACCTGATGCTCAGCGCATCCTACAGCGACTTGAACGAGGATATGGATGTCTATCTGGGTGACAGAATGTTCTATCTCTACGAGCCTACGTGGACAACCGGCGGCAGTGGATTCTCATGGAGTGAAGGAACGAGTGTGTCTCTTACCAATTCACAAGTGGGCAGCAACCCCGCCCTCGACTTCATTCATCGCAAGGAATTCTCCGTCAGCCTTCGTGGTTCGTTCTTCAACAAGTTGGTCACCACCGACCTCACCTTCTTCAATACCGACATGGATGGTTTTATTGTCCAAAACCTTTCCACATTCCCTTCACACTTGCAAGGTGGCTTGAACAATGGTACGTTCATGCCGGCCATCAACAGCAACATCCAAAACCGCCAGGGTCTTGACTTCAGCGTAACCGTCCAGAAACAGTTGGGCCAAGTCCACGCCGCCCTTGGAGTTGTCGGCACCTTTCTCACCACGGAAAACAAGAAGTATGATGAGCTCCTTGATGACTTGACGAAGCATCAAAACAGAGAGGGACGTCCACTTGACGTACTTTGGGGCTACAAATGTCTTGGATTCTACACTGTCGACGACTTTGATTTTGCCGATGGCAAGTACAATTTGAAAGCCAATCTTCCAAAGTCTAGGATTGGTGGAACCATCCAACCTGGTGATTTGAAATATGAGGATGTGAATAGCGACGGCATCATCGACGCCAAGGACCAGGTCGATTTGGGTAAAAATGGCGCGTTCGGTGCACCACTTACCCTTGGTTTGAACCTCACCCTCAAGTACAAGAATTTCACGCTCTTCGTGTTAGGCAATGGCCAGTATGGTGCCTACGGTATGAAGAACGGCAGTTACTACTATATGAGCGGAGACACCAAGTACTCCGTGAATGCCCGTGGACGTTGGACACCTGAGACGGCATCCATAGCCACCCATCCTCGTCTGACGACTTCAACCCATAACCACAACGCAGCGGCATCCACATTCTGGCGTTACAGCACAGACCGCTTCGATCTCCGCAAGGTGCAGCTTACTTACGACTTCCCAACAGAAATGTTTGACGGGAAGTGGGTGAAGGCTCTCTCAATTTATGTGAACGGCAACGACCTCTTCACCTTCTCCAAGGAGCGCAAGATGATGGAGACCAACGTTGGCGGTGCACCCTATACTCGATTCTATAATCTCGGTGTCAAGGTAACTCTTTAATTGAAGATTGAAAATTGAAGATTAAAGATTGAAAATTGAAATTTGAAAATAGAAGAAAATGAAGACAAGACACATTATATTGTATTTCATCGGTCTCCTTGCCTTGTGCTCATGTGATGACATGTTTGAGCCGGCAAAAGAGAACTTCCGCCAATTGGATGACATGGCCGAGGAATCTAACTATGCACATGGCCTGCTGATGTACGGCTACGGCAGTCTTCCTTATGTGAGGTCCACCCAGACCGACGTTGCCACGGACGATGCTGTCAGCAATGCAAAGAGCAACTCTTACATGGAAATGGCTGCTTATGGCTCATGGGCATCTGACAACGACCCCATGTCACAATGGGTCAGATGCAAGGGTGGCATCCAGTATGTCAACCTCTTCCTCACCATTGTCGACAAGACCAAGTGGGCACCCAGTGCAGAATCCAAGCAGCAAATGTTCATCGACCGTTTGTCAGGTGAAGCCTACGCGCTTCGTGCGCTCCTCTATTACCATCTGCTGCAGGCTCATGGAGGCTATGCAGACGATGGCGTTCTCTACGGCGTTCCCTTGCTTACTGCCCCGGAAGACGGTAGTTCGGATTTCAACCAGCCCCGCGCCACCTTTGCTGACTGCGTCAAGCAATGTTTCGAAGATTGCGACAGGGCGTTGTCCCTTCTCCCCGTGGATTATGTAGACATCACCTCCAATGATGAAATACCTGCAAAGTATAGGGAGCTTGGAGCCAATTATTCCAGCTACAACCTTGTGTTCGGTGTCAAATCCACCGGTTTGATATCAGGCAAGATTGTCGAAGCTGTCAAGGCACAAATCGCCCTGCTTGCCGCCAGTCCTGCTTTCCGCGACCAGAGCGGCGTGACTTCAGCCCAGGCCGCCACCCTTTGTGCCAATGTCCTCAAGCGCATCGGTGGTCTGGAAGGTTTCGACCCCACAGGAAACATCTGGTACAAGAACACTTCAAAACTTGGCCCAGGTTCCTCTGAAATGCCCGAAATCCTTTGGCGCGAAAGCCGTGTTGACGACCATAACAATTCGACGCAGGAAGCCGAGAACTTCCCCCCGACGCTTTATGGAACCGGTCGCGTCAACCCGTCGCAGAATCTCGTGGATGCCTTCCCCATGCGCAACGGACTACCCATCACCGATGCCAATTCCGGCTACAACCCACAGGACCCCTATGTCAATCGCGACCCACGTCTTTCAGACTACATCATCTATAACGGAACCACATTCAGAAGAATCGACATCATCACCGGCACCTATCCCAACTCTAAGGGCGAGTATACAGACAACCGCAACAACAGGGACAATTACTCAACACGCACCGGCTATTACCTGAAGAAGCTTCTGCGCGACGACGTCAGCCCGGCAACCAGTGGTTCTGAAATCAAGCAGTGGCACGTCTATCCCCGCATCCGTTATACAGAAATGTTCCTGGCATTCGCAGAAGCCGCCAACGATGCATGGGGTCCAAAGAGCGACCCGACAGGCATAGGTTTCACTGCTTATGACGTAATCAAGGCCATCCGTGTACGTGCGGGCCTCGCAACCAACGAGATTGGCCAGCCCCTTCCGCAAGGAGATGTCTATCTTGAAGACTGCGCCAACGACCAAGCCAGGATGACCAACCTCATCCGCAACGAGCGTCGCATAGAACTTTGCTTCGAGAACAAGCGTTTCTGGGACCTCCGTCGTTGGATGTTGCCACTCAATGAATCCATCAATGGCATCCAAATCGACCGCGACGAAGAAACCAATGCACTCACCTATACCATTGTCCAAGGCATTGAAAAACGTGATTTCGACAGCTCTTATCAGTGGTACGGCCCCATTCCAAAGAGCGAAGTGCTCAAATGGAGCAATCTCAAGCAAAACAGGGGGTGGTATTGATTTAATTGAAAATTGAATTTTTGGAGCAGCGAGAGCAGAATCAAGCTTGCTTGAACTCTGCCGAGTCGCGACAAAAATCAGCGAAGCTAAAATTGAAAATTGAAAATTTACAATTATGAAACTTAAGACATATATATACGGAGCAGCCCTGGGAGTCCTCTCTCTCACTTGTGCATCTTGCTATAATGCAGATCATGATTTCCCTGACTTCGAAGATGGTACTACGGCCTACTTTGCCTATCAGTTCCCTGTACGCACCCTCGTGCTCGGCAACGACATCTATGACAACTCGCTCGACAACGCACACAAGTGCCAAATCTGGTCGACCATGGGTGGAGCTTATGGCGGTCGTGACGCCTATGTGGACATCGCCGTCGACGAGTCACTCTGCGATAACCTTTGGTTTGTTGATGCTGGCGGAAACCCCGACTACAGGGTGCTTCCCATGCCATCCAACTACTATACTCTCGCATCCAATGTCATTCCTTACAAGGGTGATCCTCGCGGCTATGTGGAAGTGCAGTTTACAGATGCATTCTTCAACGACCCGAAATCAGTGGAGGAAACCTACGTCATTCCTTTGGTGATGAGGGGTGTCAAAGGCATAGACCATATCCTTACCGGCACGCCACGTGAAGGACTCTCCCCCTCCCGCACCAATACCGAGGATTGGGAAATCCTTGCAAAGGACTATGTGCTCTACTGTGTGAGGTACATGAACCCCTGGCAGGGAAAATACATCCGCCGCGGAGTTGACAATGTGACAGAAAATGATGTTACAACAAAATATGTCAGGAAAGACATGTCACTTTACAACTCCGACCTTGAGCATTACAAGGAGAACCCTGTGAACCAAAACGATGAAATTTGTGGCATCACCACCAAAAACATGTCGCAAGCCATCTTCCCTGTTTATATAAATATTGGAAAAGAAGCAAATGGAGATGCCAGACCCTCGCAACTCTGCAACCTCTTGCTTTCTTTTGATGGTAACAATTGCATCATCAGCACAGAGGATGATGAAGTGACATCCAGTGGCTCGGGGGAATTCATTGTCAAGGGGACAGAGAAGCCGGAGTACAAGGACTACCAATGGGGAACCATGAATGGCGTGCCTGTCCAGCGCGACATTCTCCGTTTGTCATATAATGTAACCTTCCCGAAAGGTAGAATCATTGGCAAAAAATTGGTAAATGGCAAGGAAGTAGATTGGATTCTTGAAAATGACGTTCACATATCCACCAACGACACCCTCGTCGTCCAGACCCGCGAGTCCAACAAGAAGGTATTCTTCTCACCCAAATACGTTAAACCATAATAGGAGGCTTAGCATATGAACAATATTTTTAGAAACGGTCTCTTGATATTGGCAGCCGGAGTTCTGGCAGTGTCCTGTGCCGACTATAACGAGACAGACAATTTCAAAGCCCAACCCGACCCTAGTTTTGTAGAGCCGTATAAGGACCTGGCGCCTGTCAAGTCGTATATCGATAGGAACGCTCATCCCAACATGTCCATTGGTGCCACGCTCAGGGCAACAGATTTCAACAGGCAGGAACTGGCCCATGCGGCAGCCATCACCAACTTCGACAATGTCACTTTCGGCACCTCCCTCATGTCGGGCACCATCGTCAACGCCAAAGGTGTGATGAACTTCCTCGACATGAACGACCTTCTCGACCATGTGGATGAAATCGGTGCCAACGTGTACGGCAGCCCCATCGTGGCCAATGCCAACCAGGCAGACGAATGGTTGGGCACGCTCACCGCTCCCATAGAAATCTCGGTAGACCCCATTGAAGACATCTTCGTGGACTACACCACCATGGAGGAATTCACTGGCACAGCGGAAAACAGCAAGCCGGTCATCGTCATCAACTATGACGGTGAGGACAATGCCCTGAAGTGTCCGAAGGGAAGGAGAAACAGGGTTCGCATCGTAGAAGGCTTCGACATTGACCCACTTGGTGAATACACCATAACCTTCTATGCCAAGGTTGACAAGGACGAATCCATCATCTGCACTTTCGCCGACAACAAGATTCAGGAGAATGGAGCAGACAAGAAGTTCCCCATCAAGACTGGCAAATGGCAGAAGATGGTTATTGAAGCAACGCCTGCCGAAGGTGCTACTGAAGGCTACCTGATGATTGAAGGCAATTTGAACTCCGATGTCTATATCAAGAATGTACTGGTATCTCACACTCCAGACAACCACCGTCCACAGACGGATAAAGAGAAAAATGACACCATCATCTACGCCCTCAACACATGGTGTGATGGTCTGATGAAAATCAACAAGGGACGTATCAAGACCTTCGACCTCATCGACGAACCCCTCGACAGCAAAGCCACACTTGAGAACGGCATGTACGACCTGAAGCACTCTACAGAAAAGATTTTATGGCAAGACATCCTTGGCAGTGAATATTATGCTCCCGCAGTATCAAGGGTTGCCAGCGAAGCTTTTGCAAGGTATGAAGGCAACCCGGCAGAGTTGAAGTTCTTCATCGGTGAGTCTGGCCTTGACGACTCCAAGAAGATAGAGAGTCTCAAGTACTGGATCAACATCTGGGATGCCAATGGTGCAAAGATTGATGGCATCAATGCCAAATTAAACATCTTCTATAGCGAGGATGAAGCTACTCAGGCCGCCAATGTGGCATCCCTGGAGGCTCTCCTTGCCAATCTTGCTTCCACAGGCAAACTCATCCGCCTGTCCAACTTCGACATCAAGTACCAGGATGCCACTGGCGCTTTCGTGACAGCAGAACAAATCACAGCCGACCAGCGCCAGAGGCTTGCCGACTACTACGGGTTTGTCATCAAGAGCTATATGAGCATCATTCCAAGTGACAAACAAGCTGGTCTGTGCAAGAGCAATATGGCTGACACGAGCGACCCTGTAGGGCTCTGGTCCATCGACAAAGACAGCAAGGACTGGGTGCGCACCGCCACCTACAAGGCATGGTGCGATGCGCTCAGCGGAAAGTAAGCTACCAAACTGGCAGATAATTGCCTGTGAACAAAAGGAAGCATTCTGATTTTCCAGGCAATTATCTTTCAAAAGAATCATTCACATAACATCATGTTATCTTTTTATTTATTATTCATCTAAATTTTTCTATTATGAAAAAAATCTTTACACTTATCGCTCTGTTGACTTGCTTCATGGGAGTAAGGGCAGCAGATTGGGTAGAAGTCTACAAGATTGACTACTCACAGAACACAGGCTTCCCATTCTATGTAATGGGTTACGTACCAGAGTGGGTTGACGGTGTGATGACCGACTATGGTGCAAATTACAGGTATGCAACACAGGAAGAACTTGATGGTACTGGTGATGCCAAATGGAAAGACGGAGAAACTTCTGAAGGTACTGTTAAGACTCAAGGTGGAACAGAGTATCAGAAGGTAACAGGTGCTGGCCCATATTGGCACCAGTATTTCATTGCTGACGGCATCCAAACAGAGATTGACGGCCAATACAAGGTCAAAGCCATGGTCAGGGCTTCTGAAGCTTGCTCCATCAACGTCAACATGGGTTGGGGCTGGAGTGAAGGCCAGCAGGCCAGCACTTCCGTGAATATCGGCACAGATTGGGCTGAGGTAGAATGGGAGTACTCCGGCATCGGTGGTGCTTCCTGCAACCTCGTCGCACAACCAGGAACTGTCACAGCCACCATCGAATGGAAGTATGTCATCGTGGAGCATTTCCAGAGGGAGCAGAGACCAGTTCAATGGATGGAGTGGCTCACAAGCGACGGCCAGCCTGTCTTGGTAGACGGCAACCCCATTCCCACTTACATGGGTGATGCCGAGACACCATGGCCAGATCCCAACGTAAAATTCGACGACCAAGAAAAGAACTATCTGATTTGTGCATGGTCTAAGGAAAGAATGAGAAATATGAATGAAGCCGGTGATGGCTGGGATCCATTCCCCGCTGACATCGAAGAAGTTGATGGCAGCCACGTCTTCGTATGCCATGGCCAAGCCGCCATCACCGAAGGAGATGCTTCTGCATGGGACAACCAGTTCTGGATCCAGTCTCCCAAGGCTTGGAAGTCTGGCGACCAGGTGAAGATTCACTTCCGCTACAAGGCTTCTGCTCCTGTCAGCTCCACCGACACCCAGATTCACTACCAGAACCCGTCCAACTACCTCATCTGGCACGCCATTGGCAACATCGCGTTCACAGAAGAGTGGCAAGACTTTGACGGTATCATGACCATCGCCGACGACATGGCAGGTGGCTGGTCCATCGCATTCAACCTGAACTCACAGGTGAAGGATGCCGTTACATTCTATTTCGACGACCTCTCATGGCAAAGCATGAAACTTGACGAGGGTTACTTCGTTGCTGGCTCTAACCCTGGAGCTGGCCTTGAGTATGACTTTGACAACGCTGTTCCATTCGATTACGACGAAGCTGAAGGATTATATACCGCTACCATAGGCTCGAAGGGCGCATATGTGTCGCAAATCATGATCTCCACTGTTCGCGGCAACGATGCTGCATTCAAGAGCAACACCCTGAAGCCTTCAGGAACCATCAACAACGATCCTAACTAATGGCTTCCCTATGCACCTGCCAGCCTTGCCAAACTGTCCCTCCCGGGTGAAGGCATCTGGAAAATCTACCTTGACGACGAATACAAAGCTATGGCATTCGAGATGACCGAAGGCCGTGACCTCACACCAGTCGAGATCAAGCCCAACCCAACACTTGTCACCATCAACGCTCTGGAGAGAGACGACCTAGCTGACGGTCAAGATGGCACAGTGAATGAAGAACCAGGTGGTACCGGCCAGCCTTGGGACAACCAGTTCTGGATTGTCTCCAACCGTCCGCTTAGCGCAGGTGAGACAACCATCGTCCAGTTCAAGTACAAGAGCGCCATCCCCGCCAAGGTTTCCACTCAGAGCCACGCCGCACCAGGCAACTACCTCCACTGGGCAGCCATCGGTGATGTCAACTTCGACACAGAATGGCAAGAATTCGAGGCTTCATTCACTGTAGCAGGTGAGGCCGACCAAATGGAGTCCATCGCCTTCAACCTCTCTGAAATCAAGGATGCCAACACTTATGAGCTGAAGGACTTCGTATGGAAGACCGACGACGGCCAGCAGTCACTCATCGACCAGGAAGGTTCAAAGAACTTCTATGTGAAGACTCTTGGTGGCAATCCTGAAATGTTCGATGACGGCACTGGCATCAGCACCGTGGTTACCAACACCACTGTTCCTACTGTCACCTACAACCTCGCCGGCCAGCGTGTGTCCAAGGACTACAAGGGCATCGTTATCAAGAACGGCAAGAAGGTCGTGAACAAGTAAGAATCCCCCTATCTCTCTTTTAATAGAGAGTAATTAACTTCATCGTGCGTCACATTCCGGCGTTTTGACGGAAATGTGGCGCACGAAGTTTTTTTGTTGATCTATACGATAAACTTTTGCGAATGTTCAGTCGGATTTGCAATCCGACTGGGTATAATATCAGGATTTGCAATCCGATTAAATCAGCATAAACCATTGCAAACAAAGATTTTAGCGGATTACAAATCCTGATATTCATTGCTGCCGGATTGCAAATCCGGCAGAACATTCTTGGCGGTTTCAAAGCAGAACATTCTTAGCGGTTTTCCAAGCTGAACATTCTTGGCGGTTTTCCAAGCTGAACATTCTTGGCGGTTTTCCAAGCTGAACATTCTTAGCGGTTTTCAAAACTGAACATTCTTGGCGGTTTCCAGCCTACAAATTTTGATGTATTTCCGATCTGCATATTTTAAACCATAAGTTGAGGCTAAATCGAAGTTATATTGATGGAAAAAGAAGTTGTAAAAAGAAATGTTTTGCAAATAATTTTGTATTTTTGCACATTCTTTAAGTGAATCCAAACAATTTGCTTCAACAGTATGAAAAAACTATCATTCATTGCAGTGTGGCTTCTGGCTCTTGTCGCCATTGCCTGTGCTTTGCTGGTATATGAGAAAGACTTTCTATGGAAAGTGCAGGAGATGAATCTTTTCCTCAACACCTCGCTTTACTTCAAGCAGCAGATGGTGGCATCAGGAGGATTGCTCACCTACGTAAGCACGTTTTTCACGCAGTTTCTCCATCATCCCACATTGGGTGTGCTGCTGCTTTGTGCCTGGTGGCTGCTATTGATGGCATTGGTGAAGCGCACCTTCCAAATTCCAGACAAGTGGGCAGCATTGATGCTCGTTCCCGTGGCCCTCTTGTTGTTGACCATAGTCGATATGGGCTACTGGGTGTATTTTCTGAAATTGCGGGGTCATTTCTTTGTTGCAACCATCGGCTGCACTGCGGTGACGGCGTTGTTGTGGTGTTTCCGCAGCCTGCCCGGCAAATATTATCTGCGCACGATGTTCCTGGTTGTCGTCGCCTTGGTTGGCTATCCTCTGATGGGCATCTATGGGTTGGCGGCAGTGTTCTTGATGGCTGTATGGTCTTGGCGTTTAGACACACGTATCAAGGCCATCGTCAATGGTGTCGTGGCTGTACTCTGTGTGGTGGCAGTCCCTTTGCTGTATTACCGTTATTTCTATTATGAGACCAACATCGACAACATCTATTACACAGAACTCCCTCTTTATTACCTCACGGAAGAATACCACCAGTATTATATACCTTACTACCTGCTTTTGCTGTTCTTTATGGTCATGGCATGTGTTCCATGGTCGCGGATGAAGACCGTCAAAGCCACAGTACAAAAGGAAATTGAAAACAGTGGTTCCCAACCTTCAAGGCAAGAAAGAAGGAGGCAGCAGAAAAAGTCCAAGTCGGGCAAGGTTGCAAAAAAATCCTTCACCGACAGCAAATTGTACCATTGTTTGTCGGATTATGGCTGGACTGTCGCCATTGTGGCGTTGCTTGCCATCGGAGTGTCACATTTCTGGTTCAAGGATTCCAATTACCACCGTGAACTGCGCATGCAGCATTGCATTGCCCAACTCGACTGGGATGGTGTGCTGAAAGAAGCCGAAGCACAGGAGGAAGAGCCCACCCGTGCCATCGTGATGATGCAAAACCTGGCATTGTTCCGACTGGGACGACAAAGCACGGAGATATACAAATACAGGAACGGTTCCAAGAAGAGCACCTTCCCCGACCCTATTTTTCATAAAGAAGACGAAACCGTCCCCCATTTCGATGTCCGTATGATGCAAGTCATCGGCATGCTGATATATTACCAATATGGCAAGTTGAACGACTGTGCACGGTTGGCCATGGAGATGGGAGTGGAATACGACTGGCGTGCGGAGTATTACAAATACCTGTCCCGTTGCGCCATCCTCGATGGCGACAAGCCATTGGCAAGGAAATACATCCATATCCTGAAGCAGACCACCTTCTTCGACGACTGGGCTGCATGGGCAGAGAACCTGTTGGACCATCCCGACCAGATAGCCAAAGACAAGGAAATGGAGCCCATCACCCACATGCTTCACTATCCCAACGAACTGAGTTCCGACCATGGTTTCGTGGAAGAATACCTGATGAAGCACCTTGCCTACAGCGGCTATACCGGCGACCCCGTCTTCCAGGAGCAATGTCTACTGGCAGCCATGTGGCTGAAATCCCCCCGACTTTTCTGGTATCATTTCAACAATTACGTCAAATTGCATCCAAATGCCAAGATACCGCTGTATTATCAGCAGGCCGCATATACTTTTGGCATAGAGGGAAACCGTCCCGACTTGGACAGCATGCCTTTTGACCCTAAAGTGAAAGAGAGTTTCAACCGGTTCGCGGAAGGAGCATCCCAATACGATGGCAAGGACGTTAGAGAGGCGAGGGAGATGTTGTATCATCTCCATGACTGCTATTACTATGACTATTTTCTGATGAAAGACCTACCGCAATATTAGAGTTATGAAAAGAAAGAGATTTTGTATTGCCGCCATAGGCATCTTCTTGCTGATATCGTGTGGAAAAGTGTCCGTTCCCACTGAATACACGCAGTCATCAGCGCTTCCTGCCATATATCCCGACTATGTCGATGTGACCATCCCCGTGAACATCGCGCCACTGACTTTCGAGGCCGATGAACCAGTCGACGAGATGGTGGCCAGCTATACCGCGGGCGACCAGGTGGTCGTATGCAGTGGACAGATGCAGCCCGAGATGGATGAATGGCGTGAACTGACAGCCAAGGCGAAGGGCGGCGCCATCAAGGTGGACGTGTATATGAGCAAAGATGGGAAATGGACCCGTTACAAGCCTTTCAACCTGTATGTGTCGCCCGATTCCATCGACCCATATATCAGTTATCGTCTGATTTCACCCTCATTTGTCACCTTCGAGACACTGACCATCAACCAGCGTTGCCTGGAGAATTACGACGAAAGCGTCATCTACGACAATTTCCTCTGCGGATACGAGAGGGAAGGACAGTGCATCAACTGCCACCACTATCAGAATTATGATCCGAACAGGATGCAGTTTCATGCCCGCATGAAGCATGGCGGCACCTTGATAACCTACGACGGGATGAAGAAAAAAGTGAATATGAAGAACGACTCCATCCTTTCCGCAGGTGTCTATCCTGCCTGGCACCCTACGCTGAACCTCATTGTCTACGCCACCGACAAGACCAACCAGAGTTTCCATAGCGTGGATTCCGACAAAGTGGAAGTCTATGATTTGGCGAGCGACATCATCGCCTATGACGTGGAGAACGACCTGGTGACCAATCTTGAGAACGACACCACAGAGTTCGAGGTGTTCCCTTGTTGGTCTCCCGATGGCAAGACCCTCTACTATTGCAGTGGTCATTTCGTAGGCCTTGATACCATCACCACCAAGAAGCCGAGTGTGGTCACCAATTACAAAAATCTCAAATACAACATCTATAAGAAAAGCTTCAATCCCGAGACCAAGGCTTTCGGCCCTCGAGAGTTGGTTTTCGACGCCATTGCAGAAGGTCAAAGTGCCGTCTTGCCGCGTATCTCGCCCGACGGACGGTTCATGCTCTTCTCAAGCGCCGACCACGGCTATTTCCATATCTGGCACCATGATGCCGACTTGTGGATGATGGACCTGGCGAGTGGGGACGTGCGTAAAATGAACGAGTTGAATTCCCCTGACACGGAAAGTTATCATTCCTGGTCGAGCAATGGCCGATGGGTGATTTTCAGCAGCCGACGCGACGATGGTACTTTCACCCGTCCCTTCATCGCCCATATCGACGCCAACGGTCATGGCAGCAAACCATTTGAACTGCCTTCCGCCGACGCCGACTATCACAGGCTGTTCATGCGCAGCTACAACATCCCGGAATTCATGCGTGGCCCTGTCACCATCCGTCCACAAGACTTCGCCGACGTGCTGAAAGGAAATGGCGTGGATGTGAAATACGTCAGAAGATTGAATGAGGAATGAAAAAAAAACGCAGCCTTCATGTGACATGCATGGAGGCTGCGCCTTTTGGCACATAGAGTTTTTCAACTGGCTTCATTCTTTATTTGTTCAACATCATAACCTGCATTGCGTAGAAGCTGTAAGACACCTTGGTTGCCTATAAGATGACCGGCACCAAAGACGAACATCGTGGAGCCGTTGCCCATGGCAGCCTGCATCAAGGGCACCCACTTCTCATTACGTTTCTTGAAGATGTCAGGCTGTTTTTCCACATCAGCAATCACAATCGATGAAGCAGCAAAACCATCAAAATCAGCTTCTCTCCAACACTTTACCGATATGGCAACCAACTCTATCTCATTCACCAGCATCTGCTTGCGCTGCTCGAATTCATGGAGGAAGTTCATCAGCGAATCTATCTGCACATCGATTTTCCCATTCATCGTATCACGCATCTTTTTCAAACTGTCCTCAGACTGAATTTCATCGAGATGACCAATCGTCATACCGCGTTCCTTGGCTCTGTTGATGCAAACCAAATCGACAGGCAAGCTGCTCATGGCTAATTCAGGGTGTTTCTGCATTTCCTGCATGGTTATAGCCAGGCTGAAGGTGGTGTTCAACACAAAGGGTTGATAGTTCCATATGTTTTTCATCATTGAATCGGTGAAGTTCACTTGGAATGTCTCTTTGAACCTTGCATCAAGCAAGTCTATCTGCTCCTGGCTCATCACATCAAAGATGGTTTTGCCATCAGGCAAAGTTGCAGCCTGCCGTCCTGCAGTTAAGGCTTGATTCATTGCCTGTTGATTGCTGACATCATATTCAGCATAAAGTTGACAACACTTTGTTTCAGCTTCGAGGTATTCGGGGATGCTGTCGAGCAGCGAACCAGGTAGCGTATGTATGGTGCCAAGGATGTATGATGGTTCCTTCAGTTGATTGCCAGAGATGCGAAAGAGGAACTGCGCATTGGCACTTACTGCTCCAATGGCGAGGATAATGGTGATAAAGATTTTCTTCATATTGATTATTTTATTCATTGTCAATCAGTTAACGACCACTCGCGGATGATATTCGAAGAGTCGTTGGTTTTCTCGGAGTTGCTGGATGCTGAGGTTGGAAATCACATTACCCGACCAATTGGCCCCCCATGCACCGAAGGGTTCACCATCCGGCTCGATGAAGGTGATGGTGGAAACACTGAGGGGCAGCGGGTCGAAGACCAGGAAGAAGGCCACATAGTCGCCCGAATTTCCTTTCACGAAGAACAGTTCGTCCTTTGGAACACCTTGCACCTCACGTAGTTTGTACTGGTTTCCCGTTTCATCCACCAACTTGGTGCCTTGCCTGAAGTCAAAATATTCAGTAGTCCAATTCTGTTCATAGCCCACTGCCACATAGGTAGCCTCGGGAGTGCGCCACAAAGCCAACGCGCCATCCTGTAACGGCTTGACCAGATGGGCGTCGGTCAGCACCTTCCATGTGTTCCAGTTTTGCCGGTCGTATGGTTTGTTCTCGCTCATATGCTCATGGAGCAAACGTCAGGCAATTCATCCAACAGTTCTTCCAGTTTGGCAATGCGCTCCTCACGCCCTGTAGAGAGTTCCGCCTCCAAATCCTCGTCTGTGACATCCTTCTGCCAGCCCTGGCTGTCTTCAATGGAAACCATCAGCGGTCGTCGGCGTTTTAGGAAATCGAGTGTCAACCTATAGGCGATGCGACAGAGCCAAGTAGCGAGGGATGCCTTTTGGGCATCATAGCTGCCGATGCGGTTGAATGCCCTGAGAAAGGTGTCCTGAGTCAATTCCTGAGCATCCATCACGTCAGGCACCAGCCTGACAACCATGGCGAATATGCGGTCGGCATAGCGACTGACTGCCGCCATCTGCCCCTCGTGACGCCCTTCACGCAAGGCCTCCACGATTTCCGCTTCCGTCATTATGCCTGTGATTTGTCTCACTTCCACTTGTTATACGACAACTTCAGGAAAATATCTCGCACTTTCCTTTCTTTTTTTCTAAAAAACATCACATCCCCGTATTCGAGGAATCAGTCTCACAATACATAAGATTGATGAATAGCATGCAAAGGTAACACTATTTCATTCATCTTTTCTTATTTCCACAGACTATATTCAGATTGAAAAAAACAAAAAATGTACGTCTTCGTTTTGCCTTGCATGCAATTTGTCTTATCTTTGTACCCACGATTAAGACTCGAGACAAGAACAACGATAAATCACCATATGAGTAATCCAAGGAAAAAGACGATGGTGTCGATGCTGTTCATGCATTTCTGCATCGTCTTCACTGTATGCCTGATAGCATCCAACATCCTCGAAACGAAACAGATGGTGTTCGGACCGCTTCATCTCACAGGTGGACTGTTGATTTTTCCCATATCCTACATCATCAACGATGTGGTGTGCGAGGTGTGGGGCTATCGACGTGCGGGCATCCTGATATGGACGGGATTCCTGAGCAACTTCTCCTTCATGATGGTGGCATGGATAGCCGATGCCATCCCCGGGGCGCCCTATTGGGAGAACGAAGAAGGATTCCATGCCATCTTCGGCCTCACGCCACGCATCGCATTGGCTTCCTTCGTGTCGTTCATCATCGGCAGTTTTGTCAATGCATACGTCATGAGCCGGATGAAGATTTCCGACCAAGGCAAGCGATTCCCCTTACGCGCCATCATGAGCACCGTCTGGGGCGAGGGTGCCGATTCGCTCATCTTCTTCCCATTGGCATTCTACGGGGTACTGCCCAACGAGGAATTGCCACTGATGATGCTTTCGCAACTGGTGCTGAAGACGGTATATGAAATCATCGTCTTGCCTGTCACCATCCGTGTGGTCAACTGGGTCAAGGTCAGCGAGGGCGAGGATGTGTACGACAAAAACGTCAGCTACAACATCTTCTCCGTATTCAAGAAGAGTGATGAAGAATAATAAAGCGAGCCACATGCGCTTTTGCATATCTTGCTTTTGCAGCACCTTGGCAAGTCGTCAAGAAATACATCAAAAAAGATGATGATGCGGACATACTACCCTTTAACTACCCTTTAACTACCCTTTAACTACAAATGCAAAACATGAATCATATTAGACAGTTTGGTCATTGGGTGCTTGCCACCATCTTGATATTATGCAGTATCATGGCTTTTACATCATGTTCCGACGACGACGATGCCACCGAGCCTGTAATAGAAGGATTGCGTGACGGAGAGTGGACCGGCAGCGGCGAGGGACGCAGTGGAAACATCATCGCTAAAATCGTGGTGGAGGATGGGAAAATCGTCCAAGCCATTGTCGTCAGCCAGTCTGAATCAGTATTCGCCCAAGATGCCATCAACACCATTCTGAACCATGCAGTAGGAAAACAGGATACGATGAGTGTGGAGGTGGATGGCGTGACGGGAGCCACACTGACTTCCACAGGTGTTGTCGATGCCATCAATATGGCAATCATGGCATCCATGGGCAAGCAGACGAACAGTGCAAAGACCTACAAGGACGGCACCTGCGACATTGTTGTGGTGGGAGCCGGAGGAGCAGGACTTTCTGCGGCAGTGGCTGCCGCAGAAACCGCCGACATGAATATCATCGTGCTGGAGAAACAAGGCATCATCGGCGGAAACACCAACTACTCCACAGGAGGCATCAATGCCGCGGAGACCGACGTGCAAAAATCGCACGGCATCGAGGACAGCAAACAGCTATTTTATGATGACACCATGCGAGGCGGCAAAAACGAGAACATATCCTCATTGGTGTGGAACTTCGTCGACCATGCGCCAGCCACCATCTCATGGCTGACAGGAATGGGAGCCGACTTGAGCGACGTGGGACTTATGGGAGGCAGCAGTGTGAAGAGGACGCACCGTCCCAAAGGAGGCACTGCCATCGGGCCGCATCTGATGAAGGTGCTCAAAGAAGCTGCAGCACATCAGAACATTGAAATACGCACATCAAACAAAGTGGTAGGGTTGTTATCATCCAATGGCACGGTGACGGGAGTCAAGGTTCAGAATGCTGACGGCAGCACCTACACGCTGAAAGCAAAAGCCGTCATCATCGCCACAGGAGGCTTTGGAGCCAACTTGGAAATGGTGACGCGCCTGCAACCCTCACTCTCCGGGTTTGCAACGCTCAATCATCCCGGCGCCACGGGTGACGCCTTCGACTGGGTTAAATCTCTCAGCGGTGCTACCATCCAGATGGCAAACATACAAATCCACCCCACGGCAGAAGCCGTCAATCACATCCTAATCACTGAAGCTGTGCGTGGCAACGGAGCCATCCTCGTAAACCATGCCGGCAAACGCTTCTGCAATGAAATGGACACCCGCGACGTAGTGTCAGCAGCCATACTCAGACAGCAGTCGGGAGAAGCCTACCTCATCTTCGACCAAGGCGTACGCCAATCGCTGGCATCCATCGAGACATATTCCAACCAGCATCTGCTCATACAGGGTCAGAACATCGCGGAACTAGCCTCTCTCACTGGCATTCCAACAGAAAGTCTCACGAAAAGCCTGGCACGCTACAATGCCCAGCAGAAAGCAGGCATAGACAACGACTTTGGTCGCAGTGCCACAGAAATGACCGCTACATTGGAAAACGCCCCATTTTATGCAGTAAGGGTGAAGCCTGCCATCCACCATACGATGGGAGGCCTCAGCGTCAATACCGAAACCCAGGTGCTCAAGACCGACGGTGCCCCCATTCCAGGATTGTTTGCTGCTGGCGAGGTGACAGGTGGACTGCATGGCGCCAACCGTCTTGGAGGCAACGGCGTTGCAGACATCGTTGTCAACGGTCGTCTGGCGGGACAGGCAGCGGCAAGACATGCAGCCAAACGATAAATCATAGACGATGGGCGAAAAACACCCTTTGCCATTGCCTTTCCTTTTTTTATGAAACCACTTGAAAATGCACACCATCAAACATAATAAAAAGAGGATTGTGCCGTTAATGTTTCAAATGGCATTGTGTCATTTACCCCTATCCGCTGCATTGTAAAAAGAATATGTAAAAACATCTAATTCGCCTAACACTAAAAACAAATAAATGACAGAAATACATAGCTTTAAACCTCTGGAGCAAGCCATCCTGGAGGGGGAGAAAGAGTTGAAAGTCACCACCCCGAAATTTCTCATCGCCTGCGCCGTGGCTGAGAAATGCCAAGCCGACCCTGATGCCATAAAAAGACTTATCGGGTTTGTGATGGAGGAAAGGAATGGCATCCGCCATTCCAATCCCGAGACGACATATACTTTGCTTAGCGACAAAGGCAGACCCTTCATGGTACGTCTAACCTTATCAACCATTGCCGATGCGCTACACATCATCAAAATCCTCAATCAACTCTACGCATCCATCAAAGTGCAGGAAGATGAAAACGGGCATCTGACCGGGATGATAGACATATTAAACTAAAGAGGAGTTTTATCAGGAGTTTTATCAGGAGTTAAAGAGGAGTTAAAAAGGAGTTAAAGGGGAGTTAAAGGGACGTATGTTCACTTTGACTTCAGTATTTGGACGTATGTTCACTTTGACTTCCATATATGGACATATTTTCTTGACTTCCAGATTTTGATGTACTTACTTTGACTTCCTGATTTTGAAGTATTTACTTTGACTTCCTGATTTTGACGTACTTACTTTGACTTCCTGAATAGGATGTCCAATTCGTTGTATCGACTTTTATTCAAAGACCCCACCCCAACCCCTCCCCTCGAGGGGAGGGGATATGCGCACCGATTGTTGGACGAGACCTCTTGGCAAAGAAAGCGAAACGTATTCTTTATGAAAGCGAAACGTATTCTTTATGAAGGCGAAACGTAATCTTTATGAAAAAACAGATTACAAAATGGACACCCTACTTCCATAATTAGAGAGAATCACGCAACATCAACTTCTTCAAAACCACCCACCTTGGCCTCTGATTGTCCTTCTTAGCGAAAAATGATTTACTACATAACCACAATCAAAAAGCCCACCCGAAGGTGAGCTGATGATTGTAGGTTGAAATTGCATTATGGAATTATGGAAAGATTCACTTGGTGAATTTTCGTCCGTTCCATTTCAATGTCTTCTGTGTCTTCTTTCCTTTGTCATCCCACTTGTTGACGATGATGTTCTTCCCTACACGTGGCAGAGTGTAGGTGGTATTATAATATTCCACATCGAAGCCCGGTGCCTCACACATGCTCATCTTCTTCGTAGCGTTGGTATACCGGTAGAATGTAAGTCCATCGTATTGTCCTAACCCCGGTTTGCCATTTTCATAAAACCAGGAACTGTAGGCAAACAACTTGTGCTTTTGGTCAGACTCATTCCAATAGCACATCTCAATCCTCACCAAGGTGTTTTCATATTTCCACTCATAAAGTATGTAGCCGTTTTTCTCGTCAACGGTGAGTGTAGTCCCTTCCTCTTGTGGAAGACCTTGACGATAGTTGGACAAGGCTAGCTCTATTCCCGCGGTCGCTTCTTGATCACATTCATCTTCGTCGTCTTCGTCAGAGAAGAGGTAAGCCCATGCGAAGTCGGTGATGGTAGGTCTCGCTCCCTGATAGTTTACCCTGATGGCGTCTTGCGCCGCCAGTGCCAATGTGCAGCAGGCAAAGAAGATTGCAAATGATATTCTTTTCATGATTTCATATTTTAGGTTGATATAAATACGCTGCAAAGATACAAAAATTAATCATTATCCTTACAACAGCATGAAAAATATTAGCTGAATCGCAAACGCAAGAATTACCAAACAAGTCACAACCTATGAAAATAGGATGATATGTATTTTTTTCTCCTTACATTATTGTTATTACGATGTTTTTATTAATTTTGCATAATTAAGGCAATACCTTTCATTCCAACTCATTTTCCTGACTAAATATGAAAAGGAACTTCTTTTTGTTACTATCACTCTTCTGCCTGGCCCTATCCCATGCACAAACGGTCAGCCATGAATTCAATGATATCTCACTCTCAGATGCGTTGCTCACCCTCGAAAACGATTGCGACACCATCACTGTCAATTTCATCTATCAAGAGCTGGAGGATTTCATAGTGACGGCAAACATACAGGACGCCACCGTCCTGCAAGCCGTGAAACAAGTTTGTGGCAACCTCCCCGTACGTGTCACCCAACTGAACACCGATATCTTCGTGGAATGCACACAGAAAGACACCATCAGGTTCATTGGCCAGGTGCTTGACTCCCGTCGCCGTCCCCTACCCCACGCCACCGTAGTGCTCTTGTCTGCCAATCGCGACACTCTGAACCAAGCAACCACCAATGCCGACGGCTATTTTGTCATACCCTGTCTGGAACGACAAGCTTTTGTCAGAGTCTCACACCCTTTGTGCGACACCTTTGAGAAATTCTGCCATCACGACGAATTGGATGTCATCACACTCACAGCGGCAAGCGTGGAACATCCTGCCGTGGATGATACAGTAGAGCAAACCAAAGATCCGGCCATCCACCGTAGTTATCACTCCCTCTGGCGACAAGCCTACAAGCATTCCGTGGCCGACTTGCCACGAAGCCAATTGGATGTGCTGAACACCATCAGGACCAAGGCCAGGAAAGAGGACAACCATGGGATGATGACGGCGGCGGAATTGATGAGAGCCTCCATCATCAAGGAGTTGGAGCCCGACTCTCTGCCCGGCATCGTCCATGAATTCATAGAAGAAGAGCGTTTGGCAGAGTCCAACAATCCTCTTCTTGCTACGGCTTATCAAGTCATCCTGCTCAACATGCCGCCAGTGAAGGGCATTGACGCCACTCAATTCGAGCCGTTTCGTGAAAAAATCATGACCAATACACCCTTGCTTGCCGCCAGTCAAGCGGAGATGTTCTGCCCCCTCGTCTCCATAGGTGGCGATGGCGGCATCTTTGGCAACGACCTGCTCTCGGTGGTGGGGATGCAGACGCACAACTACCAACTACTGCATGATCATTATGGCAAATTGGGCAACCGCAGGGCAGAGATGCTGACGGCTTTGTGGATGCTCGACAAAAACTACCATGACAGCCGGGGCTGCATCATTTCCGACAAGCACAACCATTATCTGACCCAACTTGACTCCCTATGCACTCAATATGCCGACCTGCCTGAATGTTGCGAGATAGCGATATTGAGATACAAGGCCATGTGTGAGAAAAAAGACGTCACCGTGGAGGAGAAAATGCAATATATCGACACTGCTCTGCAACGATGGGGAGAGTGGAGAAATGCAAATGAATTGAGAAACGAGAGAGCCGAACTCTCCGAACCGATGATGAGCGTGGAAATTGGTGAGGCAAGACTGTTGCCCGACTCTTCACGGGTCATCCGTTTCCATCAAGTGAGAAATGTGAGAGAAGTAACGCTAAGGATATCAAGACTTGACATCTCACCAACAAAAATACAGTCCGTTGCAGGCCGTGAACTCACCAAGTATGAATACCGGCAATTGTTGGAAAAGACCAAGCCTGTGGAGGTGGCTACTTATAAGAAGGAAATCCATATTTCCAATGATTTCGAGTGTGTGGAAGACAGCATGAGGATGCCAGGCTTGCCCGTTGGACGATATCTGGCGGAATGCTATGCGGAAGGATGCACATTCGACACCCTGCGATATCAATTGATGGTGAGCGACGTTTTCATGCTCCTTGAGCCTTTACCAAAAAGAAAGACCAAGGTGGTTGTGGTGAGAGGTTCCACAGGGCAACCGCTGCCGGGTGCGAAAGTGACTTACTACAATTGGAAGAAGAAGAAAGTGCGTACTGCAAACGGCAAGGGGGAACTGATTCTCCGCAACAAGAATGGCGGGAGATTCCATGCAGCTGTGGAAGGAGACGAACATGCCCCTTCCGCCACGTTATACAGTAGCTTTTCAGGGGCATCGTGGCGAGGAAAGCAAAAGAGAATCAATATCTATACCGACCGAGCCATCTACCGTCCGGGGCAGAAAGTGAACGTCGCCATGGTGGCCTTTCAGAACAAAGCCAACAAGGAAATCATTTCATTGAAGAAGAAACGGCTCACCATCCATGTCACAGACCCCAATTATACCAAGGTGGCAGACACCACATTGGTCACCGATGAGTATGGCACGGCCTCGTTTGCTTTTGACATCCCAACCGACAGGATGAATGGCGACTACCGCATTTCTGTTTCTGCAGGGAGGCATTGCCATGGTTTCCAACTTTTCAAGGTCGAGGAATACAAGATTCCCACCTTCAGCGTGGAACTGGCCACCATGGCAGAGGCGGAAATCGCAGGTGACACCATCTTGCTGCCAGGCCATGCCAAGGCCTTCTCCGGGGCACAAGTGACCCATGCCCAGGTGTGCTATACTGTCGAACAAAAGAGAGGACAGATGACCCGCAGCATGAACTGGAATGTTGCCTTCAAAGACACGATACAGACGGATGCCGATGGTGGTTTCAAGGTCAAGGTTCCCGTCGTGGTGCAAAAGGTGGAAGACACGGAAGACCAATGGTCATTCCGCGTCAAGGCCGTGGTCACCGACTTGGGGGGAGAGTCGCATGAAGCAGAACAGACCATCTCGATGAAAGACAAAGAGAGGCTTTTCAACATCTTGTTACAGGAAAAGAAAATGGAAATGGGAAAGCCCATGGCCGTCACCCTCGATATGAAAGACCGATGGATGGAGCCTGTTGACACCATTGTGGAGTATTATGTAGACACGCCAGATGAAAAGCACACCGCAAAAACCAATGAGTCGATACAATTGGTTGAATGTGAAGCCTTGAGACTATCGGGAGTGCATACGCTCTATGCCGTATGCGGGAATGACACCACAAAGACACAGTTCTTTGTCGTCAACTATGACGACGTCAGGCCGGGAACCTTCACCAAGGAGTGTTTCGCCCAGAGTGCGACAAGGTTTCCCGACGACGGAGGTGAGGTGCGCGTCCAATTGGGCACTTCGATGGAAGACGTGTATGTCGTCTACGACATCTTTGCCGACAACAAGCACCTGGAAAGAGGCTCGTTCACCCTCAGCAACCAGATGTACAACAGGAAGTTCGTCTATCAACCCGAATATGGAAGCGGCCTCTGCCTGACTTTCGCCTTTGTGAAAGACGGGGTGGTCTATACAGAGAAAGCCCTCATCGAAGCCCCCCTGACAGACCATAGCTTGCAGATGAAATGGGAGACGTTCAGAGACCGGCTCACACCAGGGCAAAAGGAGGAGTGGACATTGAGAATCACCCACCCCGACGGCACTCCAGCCAAGGCCCAGTTGCTCTCCGTGCTCTATGATGCAGCACTCGACAAGCTCAAGGAGCACGACTGGTGGGCCAATAGCCAGATGCTGGGATTCCACACATCCAATACGGAATGGCATTACGACCGAATTGGATTGTCATCGGGAAAGATGCAGCCCAAGGTAAGACTTCGCAAGCCTGTCAAGCCATTGGATTTCAGCCATTTCAATTACGACTTGTTGTCTATGCAGGCCAATGAGACGACCTTGGCCGAGATAGCAAAAGTATCAAAAGTGATGAACAAGGGGAAACGACGTTATGGGAAAAGAGGATACCTCATGGGAATAGTGGTTGATGAAACTGGCGAACCCGTCATCGGAGCCACCATCATACCCAGTCGCTCAGGGAAAGGCACAGTCACCAACATCGATGGTGAATTTGAAATAAAGACTACCGAGGATGCCTATGTCAAGGTGTCATACATCGGCTATCTTTCACAGACTGTCATGATCCATAATGGGACATATGTTGTGATTGAACTCACAGAAGACAACAATGCGCTGGAAGAGGTTGTCGTCGTGGGGTATGGCACGCAAAAAAAGAAAACGTTGACAGGGAGCATACGTGTCAGAGGTGCCTCATCGGAAAAATTTTCAGCGCCGGTGATCAAGTATGACCAGGAGGTGAAGGCATTACCCGCTGACGATGACGAGCAGAAGGAAGCCAATGCCGACATTCTGATGACATTGCGTGAGAACATGGAGGAAACAGCATTCTTCCAGCCTTCTTTGGTGTCTTCCGACGACGGGATGATGAAAATCCGATTCACACTGCCCGAGTCGGTCACCACATGGAGGTTCCTCGGAATGGCTCACGACCAGGACATGAACATAGGAAGGATGGACTGCACGGCGATAGCGCAAAAGGATGTGATGGTGCAACCCAACATGCCGCGTTTCGTACGCAAGGGCGATCACGCCACCATCGTGGCAAGGATAGCCAACATCTCAGCGACGCCAAGAGATGGGACTGCCGAGATGGTGCTCTCTGACGCGGAGACGGGAGAAGTGGTATATACGGAAAAGAAGGATTTCCATATCGACGGCAATACCACGACATCGATTCCTTTCTCCTTCATACCCGGTGAAAACAGTGAGATGCTGACATGCCGCACCATGGTCAGCGGAACGAACTTCTCGGATGGCGAACAACGGTGGCTCCCCGTGCTTCCCGACCGTGAGATGACCATCGACTCGCATGTGTTCACACTGCATGCTCCCGGCCAGACGGTGGTGGATGTGGACAGCATGATGACAGGAAGCCTGCCAAGCAGCAGGAAAATGATGATAGAATACACCGAAACCCCGTCTTGGATGATGGTGCTGGCGATGCCCACCTATACCGCAAGGCCAAATGATGATGCCATATCGCAGGCGGTGGCTTTGTATGCCAACATCGTGGGAGGCAGCATCATGAATGCCTCACCATCGACCATGCAAAGATTACGCCAATGGGATGACAAGGACACTTCACGCAATCCCTTCCTCAGCGAATTGGAAAAGAACGAAGAAATCAAGGAGATGCTGCTCCGTGAGACGCCGTGGACAATCAGTGCTCAGTCTGAGACATCGATGCGAAGAAGCCTGGTCGAATTCTTCGACCAACAAACCATGAAGAAACGTATCGACAAGGCCACATCACGGCTGAAGGACCTCCAATGTTCCGATGGAGGATGGGCTTGGTGGAAAGGGATGCCGAGTTCGGAATATGCCACCTTGGCTGTGATGGAGACATTAGCCCGCCTGCATGCCAATCTCACCACATCATTGAACAAGAGCGGAGTCAAGTATGACTTGGAAAGGATGCTGGAGAAAGGCATGCAATATTTGGACAAGGTTGCCGTCGAACAGGTGTTTGAGATGAAAGAGGATGAAAAAACGCTCGTGGAGGCAAACAAGAAGCCACGAAGCACGAGGAGTGCCACCATCCTGCTGCCCAAAGAGGAGTTGTTGCACTATCTCTACATCTCGTCCTTGCTCGACAACCATCCGGACAGCGATGTGCTTGACGCCAGGGAATACCTGTTGGACTATGTGAGAAACAAGAACCTGGACCTCACCATATACGGCAAGGCGGTGTTTGCTGTGATCATGGCAAAGAACGGACAAGAAGAGAAGGCACACGACTATCTGAAAAGCCTCAAGGAATATGCCGTCACATCTCCTGACAAAGGGATGTATTTTGAGACGCCGAAAGCCTATTATTCCTGGTGCGACTACCGTATCCCTACGGTGACCATGGCCATCGAGGCCTTGCAAATGGTGGAACCCGGGGACAAGGAGACCGTGGAACAGATGAGGAAATGGCTGTTGAGTCAGAAGAGGGTGCAGCAATGGGATTGCGAGTTGAATGCCGTCAATGCCATCCAAGCTTTCTTCGGTGATGACAAGATGGAGATGGAAGAGCGACTAGAGAACAGGACACCAGCAACCATCAGCCTTGGAGGGAAAGCCATCGACACAGGGACGGCCATCGAAGGTCTTGGGTATGTCAGAATGGTGGTGACAGACTCCGTGGGTGGTAAGTTATGCTTCGACAAGAAGTCGGAACAGACGTCTTGGGCAACGGTTTCCACCCAGTCGATGCGGCGTGTCGCCAACATTGGAGATGCATCGATGGGAATGACAGTGAAAAGGGAAATCCTCTATGACAACACGATGCTGAAAGTTGGCGACAAGGTCAAAGTGCGCATCACCATCGAAGCCGACCAAGACTATGACTTCGTACAGATTGTCGACAAGCGAGCGGCATGCATGGAACCAGTGGATATCATCAGTGGCTATCGGAACGGGTGCTACCAGGTGAAGAAAGACAATGTCACCCAGTATTACTTCACACGTCTGAGGAAGGGAACTACCACCATTGAGACAGAGTATTACATCGACCGTGCCGGCCAATATGAAACCGGCACATGCACGGCACAATGCGCCTACTCGCCCGCTTTCTCCGCCCGGGCAGCCTCCATCACCGTCGATGTGGAATGAAATCACAGTATTCCATACGGCACAGCAATAGCAATATTGATGGTATCGTGTGGGAGTGCAGCCTGCTGTAATGCTCGTCCATCTGCTCAGCAGTGACAGATATCATTTTTATCATAAATATGATTATCATATTTTCGATAATTGCATTGGAAGTTCCAACGAGATAGGCTTTCGGCATCAAGCCCACCGACAAGATGTTCATCCCTAAGGAGAAGCGGGCATTAGTGCGGTAAGCACCATTGAGTTTCGCTCGATGACATATGCGCTCGGCAAAACTCGAATAAATCCGGTTTTACTCTCGCTTAATCATGTCATTCGTCACAAACCCCTGCATTATATCCCATTTATGCAGGGGTTTCTGCAAGAATCTGTAATTTTGCAGCGTCAGATACGACAAAAGACAAAGAGTTGTATAACATAATGATATGAAAAGAATGAATTTAAGATTCGCAGCACTGATGGCAGCAAGGTTCATGACAATAATTGCGTTCGCCGAGCCACAGGACTGGAGAGCGACTTCAACCTGAAGCACATGGCACGCCGACCTTCGACCTCCGTTGCAGCGATTCCCTCCATACTAACAAGACGGATGCTATCGTCTACGGATATCGAGAGATGACAACGCACAATCCTGCTCGTCGCACCATTGTGCTCAACCTTACCTGGAAGTTCAACAAGGCCCGTTCGAAATATCGTGGCTCTAGTGCCGGCGGGAAGCAGAAGGCGAGGATGTAGTGCCATTCGTCACTGAATCATGCAGAATACCCCAGATTTTTGGTAGTTTATGCAACAATTCATATTTTCCCAACGTCAAATAATAAAGCGTAAAACGAAAAGACATGAAATCTATGAGATTTTTGATGGTACTGACCATCGGGTTGATGAGCGTTTTGAGCACAAAGGCTCAGAGTCAGCGAATGCTGGAGTTCCAAAATGAGTTCTCCAAGTATCAGACCCAATATCGGGATCTGCTTTATAGTGGCAAGCACAAGGAGGCGATGGCTCCGCTGGCGAGCTGCATCGCGATACTCGACACCACCACGATTTTCAAGGTGGCGCCCATCCCCGAGAGAGCCATCATGGAGCAGAAAGGGCTGCTATACTACGACCAGGCATGTTGCCATGCGCTACTGGGACAGAAGAAACAGGCACTTGTGGCATTGGAGCAGTCCGTGCTTCTGGGCTACAAAGATTACAATAATATGGTGAACGACAACGACCTCGTCTCGCTGCGTAAGGACAAGAAATATCAG
>JAFWSS010000094.1 GCA_017524385.1 Prevotella sp. | reverse complement strand
TAGGGGCATAAGCATTTGTAGATGAAAGGCTTATGCCCCTACAGGGCGATTGCCTCCTTCCCAATTTCCCAGGGCGTTGCCCTGGGCTGGAGGCTTATTGCCCCTTCGGGGCGTTATCGGAAAGATGCGGATAATCATTTTTTTTAACACTTCAATGCTTGATTTGTAAGAAGTTAAGGAAGTTAAAGGAGTTAAAGGAAGTTAAAGACATTAGTTCTGCGAATGGCTCGGAGTTCACGGAGTATTGTCTTTAACTTCCTTAACTTCTTTAACTTCTTAAATATCAGAGCGCTCCCGGTGCTCAAAAGCCGATTCTGGGCCTATCCTGATGCTTGTCCTCCATTCTCAGCTTCAATTCCTCATAATACTTGATGCGCGCGTCCGTGGTGACAGGGTTGTGGCCCTTTACCAACCTTTCGAGCATTTGCTGTGTGATGTCGGCATCTTCTTTCGAAGCCTCGCGTGCGGCGTTGTTCACTATCATCGCTATCTCACTGGCGATGTAATCTTTGCTGAGATCAGCGAGACGGTAGAAATCGATGCCTTGCTCGCACGGCCTCCCCTTGAGATGGATGGCGAAAAGTTCCGCCCTTGCCTCCATGTCGGGCATGGGCACATATACGAGTTCGTCCATTCGTCCCGGCCTGAGAATGGCCTCATCGATGAGGTCGGGTTGGTTGGTGGTTGCGATGACAAAGACATTGTCCTTGCCGCAGTTGTTGAGTTGGGTGAGGAATTCGTTGACCTCTCCGGAATGAGAGGCGTTGTTGACACTCATGCGTTTTGGCACAAGCGCGTCGAACTCGTCGAAACAAATCACCGTAGGAGCGTTCATGCGAGCCTCATGGAAGAGTGCACCTATTTTCTCCTGCGTGCCGTGAATGTAGATGCTGGCCAAGTCGGATGACTTCACGAACAAGAAGTGATATCCCGCCTCCTCGGCGAACTTCTCCGCGATGAATGTCTTGCCGCATCCAGGAGGTCCGTAAAGGAGTATGCCGTTGGGTATATTGAGGCGGTATCTCGATGCCCGCTCCCTGTCACGCAGGACATAGAGAACGCTCTCGTTGAGTTTCTTCTTCAGTTCTGCCATTCCCGCCACGTCGGCGAACCCGTTGCCCCGTCGCACGTTCGTCTCCTTTCCATCCACAGCCTTCTTCGCCAGTTCCACCTTGCCCAGCAGAGCCTGTACGAAGTCATTAGCATTAGCGAATCGGTCTTTTTTTTCAGGTGCCAGAGCCTTGGCAAGAACAGCCAGCAGGTTGTCGCTCACACTTTTTCCTGTGAAGTTGGGCAAGCGTGGCGGCATCGTCGGACTCTCGCCGAAGAGGCATCGGTAAAGTATTTTCCCCACCGCCACGAGATCGTCATCCTCCCCACCCCGCTCCACCTTTGCATGGGAGAATCCTGTGAGCAGCAGGTCGGTGATGTCACCTGCAAGGTTGAGCCACACTGTATTCGTATTGATATTATGATGAACAATACCGTTCTTGTGCAACAAACGGAGCAGTCTGAGCAGCACCAAGGCCACCTGCCGTGCATCTTCCACATTGAGTTTGGTTTCGCGCTGAAGTCTTTTGGCAAGAGACTCTGCACTCACATACTGCAACACGATGTAGGCGAGTTGATAGCCATGATGCTTGAAGCTACCACTGTCAACAAACTCGCAGACATTCGGGTGGTGTATTTTCTTCCTAATGACCATCTCCCATGGAATGCCATTGGGATCCATATCCTCAGGATCCATCATATCGATATGATACAGTTTCAAGAAGCGCAAGGTTCCCTCCCTATCACGCACCCTGTATAATTCGATGGCACCTTCTTTCCTCAATGAGAAGGCCACGGTGTAACGTTTGTCGATTTTTTCGTTCCTTTCAAAAGTCATATCAGCAAGGTTTGTTGTAAAAGGCAAGCGTCATCACATCAGCAGCCTCTCTATGTTTTTTTCTTCCACGGGTTCAACGTGTTTTGAATCTTCATTAGATGTTCCTTCCGAGCTCTCCTTCCTTTCAGGCCAGTTCACCATGACGTACAATCTGTTGGCAAAGAAAGCAAGTTCTGCAGTGGTTGTTTTGGGACTAACCATGGCGATGGCCTTGTCCACCAACTCTCTTGCCGTCGATTCATCCTTCCAGTCGAGCATGTTGAAACGATTGTAGAAATATCTAATCCACAAGATTTCATTCTCCCTGTTTTTCAAGTCGCTCTTCATCTGCTCGATGTAGTTGATGAGCATCTCTGCCTGCCTGACGTTTTCCGACCGTTTCATAGCCTTCACCTGCATCTCGACATTCTTCACTTTCGTGTCGTCGGCTTCCATTCCATACATGGAATGCATGATGACTAGTTCATTGGAGAGAGATGTCAATTTCTCATAGACACGTTCCCATTGCGTGGTCTGGTCATAATCCTCCATCTTGCGCAACAATTCTTTCAGGTGCTGCAGGAGGGCTTTCTTTTCATTGGTGTTGGCAGCCTCTTCCTCCAAGACAGCCAGTTTCTGTAGGAAGTCGTTAAGGATGTCTTGGTCACCCTTCATCTCCATCAGTCGCTTATGTGCACTCATGAGGTAAGTCTCCGCCTTTTTCCCAGCCTCTTCCACCGACTGTTTCTTTCCCGTGTCAAGCAGCCTCTCCATGGTGAAGTCCTGCGAAGGGAAATAGACCTCCATCGTCATCTGCTCAGAGACATCAACTTTTAACGTCACCTCCACCTCACTGCCCTGAGGCACGTAATCCGGCACATCGTCGCCAGTGACAACCACGTCGCAGACCCACTCGAAGAGGTTGGCTCTCATCTTGCCTTTGTAAGCATCAGCCTGGTAGATGGGTATGGACACCCTGTCATCCGCCATGCCAGGTCTTAGCGCCTGGGTGGTGTGTTTTCCCCTGATGATGCCCACTGCAGGCAACAACTTGTTTTTCTCCAGTCCAACGAAGGGTTGGAAGACTCCGTCGCTCTTCGCTTCATCCCACACAGAGATGCCGATATGGTAGGGAAGGACGGCATTTCCCACTTTCGTGCCTTGTATGATGACGAACTTGTTTGGGAAGCATGGCACCGCATTGCCCTTGTCGTCGTAAGAGATGATGGAGAAAGAGTTGGGTTTCCTTGCCTCCAACTGCACCTCCACGACACGCCCGTTGTTGTCGATGTCCACTCTTCCGCTCGACCATCCCTTGTCTCCCCTGACGATTTCCACGGCCACCTTGCCGCGTCTTCCGACAAGTTTTAGAGCCACCCAGTCCAACATTTCCACCGTTGTTGGCTCATATCCCAAGTCGAGCATCACCTTTTCATCGCTCTCCTCCTCTTGTTCTTCCTTGACGAAGTCGAGCGTGGAGGCATACAATGCCGCTCCCACCGCCACAGCCGTCATGGGATTGATGCTGCTATCGACCGGTGCCGACAGTTGTTCCACCAACATTTTCTTGACCAGCGGTAGCAGCGTAGGTCCTCCCACCAACACCACCTTGTTGAGTTGATGCGACACGAGAGCGTTCCTGCGCAAAACTTCCAGGCAGATGTCCACCGCCTTTTGCAGCAATGGGCGCATCACGTTGTCAGCCTGTTCGCGGGTGATGGTGAGGTCAAGTTCCAATTCCTCGCCGTCGTCGTCCTCTCCCAGGTCACCAAGGTTGGTGAGGATGTCTTCTTGCATTTTTGTGGAGAGTTGTATCTTCGCTTCCTCGGCATAGGTCTTCAGTGCGTTGCGCAGCACTTCCTTCTTCTGCGGATCAGACAATATGCCTTCTATGGCGAAGTTCTCCCCCAGGTAGGGCAACAGCAGTTTGTCTACGATGGCGAAGTCCAGGTTCTTCCCTCCAAGGTAGTTGTCCCCCTCGGTGTCCACCACCTGTATGATGCCCTCCTCCACCTTGAGGAGTGCGGCATCGAAGGTGCCACCGCCAAAGTCGAAGACGAGCCAGTATCCGTCTTTCTCTTCCGATGACAACCCATAAGCCATCGCCGCGGCGATGGGTTCCTGCAGGAGTTCGCAATGCGTGAATCCAGCCATTTTAGCGGCCTCTATTGTTGCTGTCTTCTGGTTGACGGTGAATTTAGCAGGAACGGTGACGACGATGTTGGTGGGTGCATCGTCGCTGACAAATGATTTGAGACGTTTGAGCACCTCCGCCGAAAGTTCCTCTGAGGTGTAGTCGTGCTCCATATTATGACTATGGTATATGGTGTCGGTGCCCATTGTGCGTTTGAACTCAATGAAAGTGTTCGAGGCCTCCGTTTTCCATATTCTCGTAGCCCTTCGCTTGTCCTGCTTCATATCGTTGTAGGCAGCGTCACCCACCTTCACGCTTTTTCTCCTAGTGAATGAAACGCATGAGGGCATCACCTCGCGCAGCGTATCAGTACGCATGATGACAGGCACTCCGTTTTCCATCCTCACTATCGATGAGTTGGTAGTGCCAAGGTCGATGCCATAGTCTATTTTAAGTCTTTTCATCTTGATTTTAGTATTAAGAGATGTCGTTTAAGATTGTTAGATGTTCTGACTGACAGTGATATGCGCCACTTGAATCAGTTCTCCGAGGTAGTTGACCTGTGGTTTGCTCACTGCGGTGACAATCTGACTTCCCGTAGGCAGAGTTTCATCAAACACGAATGTGGCGACCACCCTCATGCCTTCGTGATAGGATGTGCCCATCATGTCCACCACTTCATAGCCAGCCACGAGCAGGTGGTTTCGCATACGCTCCAGTGAACGAACAAGCTGTTTGTAACCGCGGACGGAAGAGTCCATGTTGGCGAGGTTGGTCTGCATGCGTGTCATCTCGTCGGCAATGGAGAGGACGAGGTCGTGGACGGCCTGCCTGTCAGTGTCAAGTAAATTGCTATTTGGTGTCATTTCTTTGTTCATATTCTACTAAATAGATTCTTTTTGCAAGGGGTTTCTATCATATCTTTTCTTTATCAGAGAGGGGGGCGGGAAAAAGAATAAAGTAATGATCAGATGGTATCTGCGGGAGTTGCAGGGGCAGGGGCAGGGTCCGAGGCTGGGGCTGTGGGTTCTGTGGGGTCTGTGGGGTCTGTGGGGTCGATGGGTTTGATGGGGTCGATGGGGTCGATGGGGTCGATAGGCTTGATGGGCTCAGACTGATGATATTCTTTTTGTATGCTTTCCATTCTTTTTATTACCTCCTGAAGTCGTTCGGAGTCATCATTATAGTATTGCGGGATGGTGTCCAAATTGATATGTGGAGGCTCGAAAGGGTTGAAATTTGTCGGATCTTTGGGTATTGCCGGCGGCTTGACATTTTCATGGCGATAACGGTTGTGCTTGCTGCTGGAGCCACATTGTTTATCAACCGCTCCTATGAGAGCACAAAAAACATAAAAGACAAACATGAAACCACAACCATTGGAGTTAAAACACCCTGGCGCCTCTCCCCCATTCTCTGCCTGAGAGCCATCTTTGAAATGAGCGCCACTCAACATCCAATGGAAAGGCTTATCCGTGTAGTCTGTCAACCGCATTGCCTTATTAATGCATACATGCACCAACGTGCTATTAGGATGGGTCTTTGTGACATGGCAAGCATTATCGTATTTTTTGACAGCATCCAACATCTTGTCGGCAAACTCCTTCGACATTTGCTGATAATAGAAGTCTTCCTTGCCCACCATCTTTCCAAAAAGAATCAGCGATTCCGAAGTGCTCAAAAATAGTCTCAACACCCTCTCCATACCATCGGAGTCGTCCATGGAAACGAGGTCTGCTTGCGTGTAACAGTCTTCGATTTTTCTATTGCAGTCATTGAAAGACATCTCGCGAAGCACATTTCTCCATGTCTCGCTTTGGCAAGTTTCATACAAACTTTCCATCGATATTTCCTTATCGCGGGTGATTTCCTCCACGAAAGTCCTGATGTCATTTTCATCCTGAAAGAGTCGCTGTGCATATCCGATGGCATTGAAGGTCTCATCCATGATGAAACTGGCCACCATGGCGTTTTTCAGAGCGGTGCGGTCGCCACGCTGGTCGAGCTGCTGCATTGCCTTCCGCGTTTTGTTATGAGTGAACAGTTGAATGAACTCATCATCTGCGGTATCACGTTGTTCGAACCAGAACATCGCATGGCGCTGCTTCTCCTCCTCGCTCTGCAAGGTGTCCTCCACCATTTTGAGCACGTCTGCCGTCAATAACACTTTAGGCAACCAACCATTCATCTGGAGAGGAGTCTCCAAATGGTCACCCACCTTGACATACGCTCTTGCCTTCGACACCTGGGCTACAGCCTCCTTCAATGTCGAATTAGCATAGATTCCCAACAAGCGGTAGATGTTTTGATTGATGATTCTCATTTCAAGTGTATCGTTTACCAGGGGTCATATAAGGATGATGTCACCGGGGCGCTCCACGAGCTTGGTGGCACCGTGACCAAGGAGGAAGGTGCGGTCGCGGAATCCCCAGGTGACGCTGATGCAGGGAATGCCGCTGTTGCGTGCGGTGTCGATGTCCACGTCGCTGTCACCGATATATACGGCGTTCTCCTTTCCCACATCCAGCAGGCGCAGGGCCTCCATCACGGTGTCGGGAGCGGGTTTTTTCCTCACGCGCTCGCTCTCCCCTATCGCCACATCGACCAACGAAGCGAAGAAATGCTGGCATAGCGCCTTGGTGGCAGCATCAAACTTGTTGCTCACCACGGCCACCATCTTGCCCGATGCTTTCAGCCGCTGCAGCAGGTCGACGATGCCGGGATAGGGTTGTGTGGTGTCGAGGCTGTGCTGTGTGTAATGCTCTCGGAAGGTGGCCAGGGCTTGTTCGAAGAGCGGATTGGCCACGCCTCCCGGCACCGCCCTCTCCATCAGTTTCCTCACCCCGTTGCCCACGAAGCGGCGCACGTCGTCGATGCCATGCTCCGGCATGTGGTGGGTGCGTAGGGCGAAGTTGGTGCTGGCGGCGAGGTCGCCCAAGGTGTCGAGCAAGGTGCCGTCGAGGTCGAAGATGTATGCTTGGTATTCCATATTATAAGAAGTTAGCGGGCGGGCACAAGACCCACCCCTACATAGGGGATGAGAATTCTCATCCCCTTTTGCTGTGTGTGGCCATGGTTCTCAACTTGTGGTTGTACTTGCCAGCCTTGGCCAGTTGTTCCAACGTGACAGGCATGCGATATTTCCACTGGTTATAGACGTCGTAAGGAGAGTTGATGCGCTCATTGTAGGCATGCGGCTCTCTCAGTTCGTTGTCCATGGCCAACCAGTCCTGAATGGCGATGATGCATAGCATGGAAGGCGAGAACATATGCCGTGCGATGATTTGTTCAGCGATGTGCGCCGGGAGTTGCTGTGGCGCCCTTCCTTGTCGTTGCAGCATGGTGGCGTAGTAGCGCTGCGTTCGCCCGATGTTCTCCTCCCACCAGAGTCGTAGCGGTGCCATGTCGTGCGTGGAGATGGTGCACAGGCTACGGTATGGGTTGGCCTCGAGGTGTGTGAACTCCATTCCAGGTTGCTTTGGGAGGGTCTGTATTTCGGTGGTGAGAATGCGTTGGTTGTCGAAGACCTTGCCCACGCAGGTGGGCAGCAGCCCAAGGTCCTCGGCGCAGACGAGCATGCGAGTCTCTGCGAGCATGCCACCCAACTTGCGCCCGGCCCCATAGGCCCAGAAGTCGTTGTGCCGCTCATAATAGTAATTGTTGTAGAGGCGCATGAAGGCATCCTTCTCCTCCGCTCCGAGAGTGTCATAGACAGGTTCGTTGTATACCATGAACCGTGGATGATACATCCCCGCCACGTGGCGGTCTTCCATGAACAGCACGTTGGCGATGAGTCGGTATAGTCCATCGCGAATCCAAAGGCTGTTCTCATCGCTGAGCGCACCGAAATGGTTGCGCACCTTCACCTGCGTGTCATACTCCTCGCGCAAGGCATAAAGCCCGTAATGCTGCTTGACGAGGAAATGCTCTTTGACGTATGCTGCATGGATGCCGAAGAAACGGTCGAGGATGCGGTCGTTGATGAACGGGCGTGTGTAGAGTTCGCGTCGGAAGGGAAGGCCGTAGCGCGTGATTTCCTCCTCGCTAAGTGGCAGCGACGGTGCGAAATGCCCCATTGTGGCCAACACGGCGTGGTCGGGGATTTCCCAGATGCGGAAATAGCCCACTGCGTGGTCGATGCGTATGGCGTCGAAATATTGCTCCATATGACGGAAACGCTGCCGGAACCAGTCGAAAACGCCATTGGCAGCCGACGTATGGTGCCGCCCCTCCTCGTCGGTCCAGCGGTATGGCGGGAAGCCCCAGTTCTGCCCCGTGAAGGAATCCTGGTCGGGAGGCGTGCCCACCTGTGCGTCGAGGTGGAAGAATTCAGGATGCTGCCATGTCTCCACGCTGTCGCGGTAGATGCCAATGGGAAGGTCTCCCATGAGCGCCACCCCCTTCCCGTGTGCGTAGTCGGCTGCGGCCTTCAACTGCCGGTGGAGGTGATATTGCACGAAGGCTATCTTGTCACGCTCCTCAGCGTGCTGGTCGAGGAAGAGCCTGACACGTCCCTCGTCGTAGTCGGCATTTTCACCCCAGTCGGAAGTACGAGCGGTGTGGTGCATGTCGCGTAGGATGCAGAAGGCGCAGTAGGGCAGGAGCCAATGCTCGTTGGCAGCGACAAAAGCTGCATAATCGTCACTGCGGAGCGTGTCGCCCCCCACTTGGAGGAATATCTCGTCGACATAGGTGCTCTTCACCCTGTCCACCGCCATGTAGTCGCTGTGGTCGAGGGCGTTGAGTTCACGTCGCTGCCGGTGGAAAGCCACGGCACGCTCCTCGTCTACAAGCATTCCCAACTGGTCGAGGGCAAGATAATGCGGGTGGAGCGCAAATGCGGAAATGACATTGTAAGGGTGAGAGTCGGTCCAGGAGTGCATGGTGGTGGTGTCGGCCACGGGAAGCAATTGCACCACCTTGAGTCCTGCTTCAGCGGCCCAGTCGACGAGGGCGGGCAGGTCTCCGAAGTCGCCCACACCACACGAGCGTTCGGAGCGCAGCGAGAAGACAGGAACGGCGACGCCGGCAGCCTTCCACTCGGCCTCGCACACACGAAGGGCGTCGCCGTAGAGCACGAGGACCTCGCCGTCGCGCATCTCCACATCGCGTGTGGAACGGTTGTCGCCCTCTTCCCACGCGGCGAGGTGGTTGGTCTTGTCATCGACCACCACATATTTGTACTCCAATGGCAGCGGCATTCCCTCGATGTTGACAGAGAGCATCCATTCGCCATCGCCCACGGGGTTCATGCGAAGGAAACGTGAGGGGCTCCAACTGCCCATGGCGGGATGGCTGCCACAGACACCCACCGACTCGCCAGGACGCAACTGCGGGGCAGACACACGAAACACCACGGTGCGACGGAAGAGAGGCAGGCGGAACACCCCCACGGGTTGGTGTCGGCCACGGCTCGATGCCACATGGAAGGCCTCGGTGTAGAGATGAGCCTGCAACGGTGTGTCGCGCCACTGGTCGGGGAAGACATAGTCGCGTGTGCTGTCGAAGGCGTAGAGACGCGGCACCTTGTCCCACTCTCGGCGCAGGAGACGGCCGTCGCCATCCATCACCTGGTAATGGTAACATATGGATGTGATGGGGCGTTGACGCGACTCCACGGCAGCGGTCTCCAAGGTCCAGGTCTCACCGTCCTCGGTGACCATGGGCAGCAAATGGTGCTGCGGCCGTCCCCCCTCGCTGTTGAAGGTGATTGACACATACAACCCTTGTCCCCACGTCGTGATATAATGGATGATGAATTTCAGTTTCATAGTCAAAAGATTGGATGAAGCCTACGCAACAAAGCGCAAAGCAAACGCAAAGATACACATTTGCTTTCGCTTTCGCAAGAAAAAGGAAGATTTTTATGAAAATCGGAGTGGTCGGAGGAATCGGAGTGGTCGGAGGCATGGCTATCTCAAAAGACAAATCCGAGATTGAAGAAGAAATAGATTTTATCGGTGACATTGCTGTAACCCAAAGAGAGGCCTATTGGTCCATAGGGTGAATTGTAGGAATAACTCATAGAAGATCCAAGCATCGTCTCACCTTTCATCACATCCCTGTATTTGTCACCATCCTTTGCGACAGCAAACCTGAATTGCAGGATGTTGTTTGTGGTCAAGGAATATTGTGCTTGCAACTGCGCGGCGAAGAACTTGTCCCATTGAAGTTCGGCATACCCCACTCCGGCAAAGGGAAGTTGCTGCTCAAAATAATGGCCCATCCATTCCCCTCCCATGACGTTGCTGAGGATGACGGGCGTGTTTTCACAATGGAGCAGCCGGCCATAGAACATCGGCTGAATGGCCAGGTGATTGCCAATGGGGAAATTCGTGCGCCACATCGCACTCAGTTCGTGCAATCCGACCTTGCCGTCCAATTCATGCTGGTGCCTGTGATGATGTCGATGGGTATGCCGGCTTTCTCCAACACCTTCAACACGCCGATATGTGCCGCGCCCTTGGCGCCGCCTCCACTGAGCACCACTGCCACTTTCTTGCGTGGCGTTTCCTCCTGACTCATGGCAGGGAGCATAAGTCCGAGAAGGAGCGTCAGAATGAAGAGTCGTTTCATTTTTCTATTCTTCGCTTAATGCCTATCGGCTGTTTGATTCCCGAATGATTGCACAGGTATGGGTCTTGGCATCCTTGTCATAGTTGATACCCACGAGGAGGAGGTTGTCGGCATGTTGCGCCACTTTTGCCGGATATTGCTTGCGCAGTATCTGGTCGATGGCGGAGTCGGCATCACGGTTGTATTTCAACTCCAGGACTATGGCCTTTTCCCGAAGCCATTTCCCGGTGAATGACATAGTCTTTGCGGGCATAGAAGCAGGCTATGGAGAGCACGCACGCCAAGGAATTCTCGTTGTTGTAAGAGAGGATGCTCGTATGCTCGTCGTGGGCGGCATCCACCCCCCTCGCCACCGCCTCGCAGTCGCCGTCGAGAGTGGCCTGAAGCAAATCCTCCGACTGCTGAAGGCTCTTGATGACATTCGTCCAATTGGTGTTCTCCACGGCATTTTCCATCTCACCCGCCACCTCGTAGTTGGGGATGAAGCACACCTCCTTGTGCCAGTCGTAACCGAGGTAGCCCAAATGGATGAGTACGGTGAGCACGTCATCACGGCTCCTTATGACCGACATGTCATTCTGGAACTTGGTGGTTTTCACCTTCACCCTTCCCCCTGCCAGCATACGGATGATGTCATCCTTCAACCCCTCGAAATTCATCTGTATGTAATTGGCCACGGCATCGAAGGCCCCCGTTGAAGCCCAGTAACTCTTGCAACGATGGCGTGTGACGGCCTGCATCACCGAGTTGGGGTTGAACATCGAGAGTTCATCACCAATCTGATAACCGTCGTACCACTTTGTCAATTCGTCAAAATCAGCATCATACTTCTCTGCCAACGTCCTCACCTCCTCTTTGGTGAAACCAAAGAATTGGCTCATATTGCCAGGTTCCACCATGGAGTATTCGATGAAGTTGTTCAGCGCTGACTCCGTCTTATACTTTTTCACGGGGAGAATGCCGGTCATATAGACACCGGCAAAGACATTCACGGCATTCACCTCCTTGAACAATCTGCGCAACCAGTTGACATAATTGTCCATAGCCGACGTGCCAGGTTTAAACTCACGGCAGATGGCATCCCACTCGTCGATGATGAAGAAAAATTTCTCGCCCGTTGAAGCGGCGATGCGAATGAGCAAGGCCATCAGGTCGTCGTCCTTTTCCTCCTTTTGGCCAGGGTAGGCTTCCAAAATGCCTGCCCGAAGTGTGGCATCAATCTTATCCACTATGTCGTCGTCATGATAGCGCGTCACAAACGAAGTCATATCCAAGTAAATCACAGGATATTTGTTAAGATGCGTCTCAAAGGAGGGATGAGAGGCAATTTCCAAGTCGGTGAAAAGGTTACGCGAATCGATGGAATGGTCATAGTAGGCACATAGCATCTTCGCCGCCATCGACTTGCCGAAGCGGCGGCAGCGTGTGACACAGCTGAAACGTTGCTCGGTGAAAAGCGTCTTGTTGACAACGGCTATCAGTCCAGACTTGTCTATGTATTCGCCATTCCTAACGGACTGAAACCCCTCTTTCCCTAAGTTGATGTATGTGCCCATGACCTAATGCATTCAAAAACCGATAGCAAAGATAATTCTTTTTCACCAATATACAAAAAAAATCTTACTTTTCTCCAATCTCATTCTGCCCAAGATGCGAAATGGCCATAGACAACCATCCCCTGCAGATGATGTTTGCAGGGGATGGTGGTCGGAGTATTCGGAGTGATCAGAGTTCTGGTTACTTTTCCAGTTTCTTGCCCGATGTGAGGATGTCCACGAGCGGTTTGTCCTTATAGTCGTTCTTTTTCTGGTCCCAGAATCCGAAGTCGGCGTCGTAGCACCACGTGGTCCATGCGATGTCGAACTCATCGAAGACGGTGAGCATGTCCTTGTACCACTTGTAGGCCAGTTCCCTGTCCACCGGCTCATAGACACCCCATTCTCCGCAGAAGAGTTGGAGGTCGTATTTCTTCGCCGCCGCGATAGCATCCTTGAAGTCAGCGCGTATTCTGTCGATGTTCCACTCCTCCTTGGTCAATGGCTCAAGGTCTTTTTTGATGGAGTCGGGTGCAGCCTCGAAGTCCTCCTTTGAAATGAGTACGCCGGGATAGTTCACCTTGCCCTTGTACTTGCCTATCGGTGTCCACCAGGCGCCATAATGAGTGAGGACCATGGGGTTGTAGTAGTGGAATGAGAGGATGATGTTCTTGTCGCCCTCGGGCACTTTCAGGTATTTTATCGTCCCGTAACTCTGCCACATGTTGGACCCGATGACGAGGGTGCGCTGTGGCTCAAGTTCACGTAAAGCCTTGTGCACCTTGGCCACCAACTGGTTCCACTGCTCGTGGTCGTCGGCCACCGGTTCGTTCATGAACTCGTATGCCACGGAGTCGGTGCTGAAGGGTTTCAACACATCCGACAGCTGATGCCACATGTCGATGAGTTGCTGTTGTGCCTTTTCATCGGTAAAGAGGATGTTGGCGTCCTTCTTTCCCTCGTTGACAGCATTGAAATAATGCGAACGGATGACGTGGAGGTCGACAATGGCGCGAAGGTGATACTTCCCACAGAAGTGGAGGGCGTTGGTCAACAAGTCCCAAGCCTCGGGGAGTTTGTTGCCTTCCTCATCCCAGAACTGCTCCTCGTCGATGGGGATGCGCACGAAGTCGAAGCCCAGTTCTTCCAGACGTTGGAAGTCATCCTCCTGGATGTGTTGCTTGCGCGCCTCGCCACGCTCTGTCGACTGCGAGAGCCAATGGCTCAGGTTGGTGCCTCGCTTGATTTTGAAGTTGTTCACTTCACCTTTGGTTTCTGTCTCTGTCTTGGTCTTGGTCGTACAGGCCGTCGTAACCCATAACGCCGTAGCAACGATTGCTAAAACAAAAAGGATTTTTTTCATTGTGTTTGTATTTTTGATGGTTGATGAATAATTGCTAAAGAGGAGGGGTATGAATAATTTATAATTAATAATTTATAATTTACAAGGGGAGTTAAGGGGACATATGCTCTGCTTTTTTTACACCTCATTTTCCCTTACTTGCGAAAGTTGTATTTCAAACCTCAAACCTCAAATCTCAATTCTCAATTATCAATTATCAATTATCAATTATCTTATACTCCGTGAGTGCTCGTTTTTCGATGGAGAAGCCCATACCGACCTTCACCACGGGACGAGGGTCGGTGGCGTAGCGCAGGGCATACCCTTTGTCGTTGATTTGGTCGAGGGCGTCCTGCGCCGTGCCGTTGAGTTTCAGTTCCATCACATAGATGGTGTCGGGCATGAACACCACCATGTCGGCGCGGCCACGTGCGCACTTCACCTGCGTCTGCACATAGACGTTGAGCATGGAGAAGATGAGATAGAATGTCCACTCGTAAAACCCTTCAGCCACGATTACCTCCTCCAACTTCTTCTTGAAGCCCTCCACGTAGGGAAGGCCTTCGAGATATGCCTGTAACTCACGCAGTGCCAGGTCGGTGTCTTTGACACGCAGGGCGCGCCAAAAACGGAGAGCGAAGCCCATTTGCACATCACCTCCTCGCATACCAGTGATAGATGGCAGCAGTCCCTCGGTAAATCCCACGCGCACCTCCTTATTGGGGATGCCCAAGGTGTAGGACTGGCCATAGAAGTCGTAGTCTTTGATAGTCATATAGCCACTTTGGTAGAGTAAAGGCAATGCATCCTCCATATTCTCTGTGGGCTGGTCGAATGAAGATGCCGGCACCTCCAAATCATCGAGTTTTGTGATGTCGGTGTGGAAACGACGCATCTGCCGCAAAAGATAGGAGGGCGTACCGCTTTCGAACCAGAAATTGGCCAGACGGCGCTCGTTGAACGCCTTCATTAGACTGAAGGGATTGTAGATGTCGGGGGACTCACCTGCGAAATGATAGCCGTCGTAGGTGTCGCGCAGCATTTGGCGCATCTCCGCAGGCGAGCATTTGTAACGCTCCGCCAACCGTGCCACGTCGGGTTGCATCTGCTCGTCGATTTCCTCGCCCGTAATGCCACAAATTGCAGCGAATTCAGGCAAAAGGGTGATGTTGGTGATGTTATTCAGCGTGGAGAAGATGCTCAACTGCGAGAACTTCGTGATGCCGGTGATGAAGCAGAAGCGAATCATCGCCTCACGGGCTTTCAGGCATTGGTAGAACTCCTGCATCACGCGGCGGAAGGCTGGCAGCTGTTCTTCCTCATGGAGCACATCGAGCAAGGGAGCGTCATATTCGTCGATGACGACCACCACCTGTTCGCCCGTCTGCTGGTAAGCGCGTTGGATAAGGCCGGAAAAGACCTTTCCCGGAGTGGTTTCATCCGAGTCCTTGCCATAAAATTCGACCAAAGGCTTCATCCCTATCATCAACGAGCCACGCAGTTCTTCTACGCTTTCCTGCCCCTTGGCCATGCTCACGTCGATGTGCAGCACGGGGTAGCGTTTCCACTCCTTCTCCAGCGCCATCACCTTCAACCCCTCGAAGAGTTCGCGCTCGCCCCTGAAGAACGAGCACAGCGTGGTGGTGAGCAGCGACTTGCCAAACCGGCGAGGTCGACTAAGGAAGATGAACTTGCTCAAGCGTTGCATCCTCCACATCAGGTCGGTCTTGTCGATATACAAATAACCCTTGGTGATGATTTCTGAAAAGGTCTGTATGCCTACTGGATAGCGTCTTTCCTGTTCCATATTCAAAGCCTATGTTGAAAACCGCTTCAAAGATAAAAAATAAATCCGAATTATTATGTCAGTTGGATAAAGAATTTGTTATCTTTAGAGGAAAGAGAGTGTAATAACTTAAGTTTCGGAAGTAAAAATGCCTTACAAAACTGTAATTTGTTTTGTATGGCAACCGGTTGTGAAGTGAAGCCCGAAGGGCTGGGACGACCACAGGCAGGTGGTGGAGCGAAGCGTAACCCCTGCTTGACGATGATAT
>JAFWSS010000093.1 GCA_017524385.1 Prevotella sp. | reverse complement strand
GATGACGGAAACGGGACCGATAGTCAAGAATGCGACGCCAAGGGTCATTAGGATGATGGTTTGCAGGCGCTGGCGGAAGCTTCTATCGCGCCATTTGTGGTTCTCTTTTGGCCTTACTCCCGTAGGAGTTTGGACCGTGTCTCAGTTCCAATGTGGGGGACCTTCCTCTCAGAACCCCTACCGATCGCGGGCCAGGTGGGCCGTCACCCCGCCTGCTGCCTAATCGGACGCATCCCCATCCCCAACCGGTAAAATACCTTTCGTCCGGATATGATGCCGTCGCCGGACCTCATGCCGAATTAATCCGCCTTTCGGCGGGCTGTGCGGCGGTTGGGGGCAGGTTGGATACGCGTTACTCACCCGTGCGCCGGTCGCCGCCAGGGGTTGCAAGCAACCCCAGCGCTGCCCCTCGACTTGCATGTGTTAAGCCTGTAGCTAGCGTTCATCCTGAGCCCGGATCAAACTCTCCATTGTATAAATCTGTATCTTCGTCTCCCCATCAGGGGAAAACTCTCTTGTCCCAGGACGCTCCATCGAGCTCAAAGTGCACCTTTCAAAATGAATTGAACGGCTCGTATCTTTCCACCCTCGCGACTCCCTCGATACACGCCCGGAAAACGGGCGGAATGGAAGCGCGATTGCTTCTTGTACTACTTCTCTGTCTTTCCTATGTAATCCTTTCAAAGAACGATTTCTTGTCTCGCCGACGGGCCTCAACCCGAAAGCGGATGCAAAGGTAGGCATTCCATGCGAACCAACCAAACTTTTCAGGGGAAAATTTCAGGAAAACACGAAAGTTTTCGCCTTTCTTGACATAAATCAACCCGGGGGAGGGGGACAGGGCGCGGAAAAGGGGGAAAGGACACGTTTCCGGGGGTGGGAAGAGGGGGAAGAACGGGAGGTGATTTCGGAAGGGGAGGAATGCACAGAGAGGGAGAAACGGCAGAATGGGAAGTGTAATCAGACTTGTTTCTAAAAAATACAAAAAAAATGGCAAGGAATGATAGTTTTTCTCATAAATAGATTATCTTTGCATTGGAAACGTCTTTTTTCCTATACCTTAATATATATTAATATGTTTTGGCATGGAATTTGAGAGAAGACAATTTGTAGCAACATTATAAACAATGTAACAACAACCAAAACGATACGATTATGAATGAAAAAGAATTCGCCTCAATGTTCAGGCAAGAAGAATCAAGCGTCGACGTGCAGCAGCGCAATGGCGCCGTGACAGGCATGGCTTTCGGTGTCTTGATGCGCAAGGTGTATACATGGATGACTCTCGCCCTGGCCATCACCGCCGGAGCAGCATACTATGTCGCCCATTCCGACCTTGTTTACACCATCGCCAACAACCCAGCCATAATGTGGGGACTTATCATCGGCGAACTGGTGCTTGTCATCGCACTCTCGGCAGCCATCAACAAACTGTCGCTGTCGGTAGCCACCATCATGTTTGTCATCTATTCCTTGGTAAATGGTGTCACGCTATCGTTCATCTTCCTGGCATATGAAATAGAGACCATCGGCACCGTGTTCCTCATCACGGCAGCCACATTTGGCGCCATGGCCCTATTAGGCTACACCACGAAGAAAGACTTGTCGGGGATGGGCAGGTTCCTGCTCATAGCCCTCATTGGCATCATCATCGCCACAGCGGTCAACCTATTGTTTGTCAAGAGCGCAGGCTTCGACCTGCTCCTGAGCTACGCAGGTGTCCTCATCTTCGCCGGCCTCACCGCCTATGACACTCAGAAAATCAAGGAGATGTGCAACAGCTTTGACTACGCAGACGCTAGCGCACAGAAAATTGCCTTGCTCGGAGCACTCTCCCTGTATCTCGACTTCATCAACCTCTTCCTCTATCTGCTCCGCATTTTCGGAAGGAGAAATTGATAAACATATTCACCGTCAAAGGGGAGGCTGGAACACACCGGCCTCCTTTTTTTTACTACTTTCAGGAGTTAAAGGGGTCTTCACGACTCATTTTCCCTTACTTGCGAAAGTGGAGTTACATATTATGTCACACCCACTCGGCCTTGTCGCTACGCTTGTCCAGAGTTGACTTTGAATAGCAGTCATAGGGATAATCATATAGGGATAATCATATAGCGATTATACGTCTGTCTGCATATCAATCCGTATTGGTTGCCCCATATTTTATTGCTATTATTTTGCTATTTTCACTTATTTGTCTTATTTTTGCACCAAATCAAAAGAATAAACAGGTATGACGAGTATTCAATTAAATGCTGAATTGCTTCGAAACTTGAGCATCATTGCAGAAGATGAGAAACTGCTGAAACGAGCTGTCAAATATTTGCGAAAACTTGTTTCAGAGAAGGAAGACCCTACGCTATTTACAAAAGAAGAGTTCTTCCAACGTGTAGATGAGGCTAAGAAAGGTCCTTTATACGAATTAAAGGAAGGGGAAACTGTCGAGGATCTTCTTGAACGAATAGAATAATGGCTTATAGTATCAAATATACTAAACAGGCCATTGAGGATGTCAGGAAATTGAGAAATGAAGAGCCCAAAGCTTTTCAGAAACTTCTTAAGTTGGAACTTGAGTTGAAAGAACATCCTCGTACTGGAACTGGCAAACCTGAACCACTCTCTGGCAATCGCGCTGGAGAATGGAGCAGACGTATCACTAAGAAACATCGACTTATATACGAGATTTATGATACAGAAGTCGTGGTTCTCGTACTTACAACTTATGGTCATTATGGTGAAAAGTAAATTTGACTACGCAGACGCCAGCGCTTAGAAACTCGCCTTACTCGGAGCACTCTCCCTGTATCTCGACTTCATCAACCTCTTCCTCTATCTGCTCCGCATTTTCGGAAGGAGAAGTTGATAAACATATTCACCGACAAAAGGGGAGGCTGGAATACACCGGCCTCCCTTTTTTACATATTCAAGTTTCTATATTTTTTGGAGTTAAAGAGGAGTTAAAGGGGAGTTAAAGAGGAGTTAAAGGGACATATGCTCACTTTTTTCAGGAGTTAAAGAGGAGTTAAAGGGGAGTTAAAGGGACATATGCTCACTTTTTTCAGGAGTTAAAGAGGAGTTAAAGGGGAGTTAAAGGGACATATGCTCACTTTTTTCAGGAGTTAAAGAGGAGTTAAAGGGGAGTTGAAGAGGAGTTAAAGGGGCATATGCTCACTTTTACCGCTATTTTTTGGAGGGCTTATGATGCATTTTGGGAGATTTAAGGAAATGCATAGAAGGGACTTGCTTTATGCATGTCTGCAAAGCATCACTACACTTTTGGTTTTTTTTGGGGGGTGTTCACGATACAAAATTCAACATTTCTTCCACCATTTTGGAACGGGCAACCGCACAGCACGCAAAATTCCCTAAGACATGATAAAAAGAGTGAAAGACATTATGCGCTCTTTGACTTCCGTGTTTACGAAACAAGCCATATTGGTATTATGAAATGAAAGTGAAGTCAAGAGATTATGAAAATCGTTTATTCAGACAAGACAAAGGAAAGAGTTTATCCTACACACGGGCTCTCGCTAAGACCATAATGGGATAGGCTTCAGGGCTGCCACTGTTGCCGTCATATTTTCTTTATGAATAATGACGGCCCAGTGCAGCCCATTTAGACAATTGATGGTGGTTGATGTTCTGCCAACTAATCAAGGCAAGAAGTGTTTTTCGTCAAAAGATCAGCATCAAATAGGGGCGGGTGAATACCCGCCCCTATTGCATCAAATGATATCTTCCTCGACATCTTTGACAGTACACTCATCATAGATAACCTGCTATAGATACGACTGTTTATTGATTTTTTTCTCCATCTTTTTGAGCGTCGCCCCAATGTCGCTCTTATATTCTCTTGTTTCCCTATAAATTTGTCCTGTCTGCTTTTCCATGACATAGAGTTCAAAAGCCAACTTTTTCGTACCCCCTTTCAGAAGATCGAGTTCTTCTTGCGAGACGGGGAACATCCCCACGGGATAATTGTCTTCTACATAACTCGTCAAGCAAGTCAGTTCGATTTCCTGACCACTTTTGGTACTGATGGTCAGTTTTGCTTGATTTGGGAAATTGTTGGGCTTTTCTGTCTCCTGGTAAGTGAAGATCAAGACAAATTCTTTTTTCTCGGGTGTGGCGAATCGGCACAGCCTATATTGTACAACCCCTTTCTTGATTTTGAAATTCATATTTTCCGTCATCGTCATCCTTACATTGTTTTTTATCCCATCCTGTATGATTTTCTGGGCAAAAGAGTTGATGACAAACGACAGGAGCACCATAATGGTCAATATCTTTTTCATAGCTTTGAAATTTTAGAAATAAATAACTCTGTTATAGACGGTAACATACCATTTACATTCCTTGGGTGTTCCTGCGCGGTTGGGTTGAGCGTCGATGTATAAGTATTGCCACGCATCCATCGATGGGTTCTGTGGATTGTTGTATCTCACGGCATTGACGCGAGGAATGTCCCGGCTGTAATCCACTTTCAGCGTATGTGATATCCTTCCAGACGATGTCAATTCCACTCCCATGACAGTCGTTCCTTCATTCTGTGCTTTTCTTTGTTGCATCTCACTTTCTGAGACATACCTTGACTGACCATTGGCAATGGCAATATTCTCCAGTTGGCGCGCAGACTCCAATTGGCCATTGGAGGTTGTTCCCACGGGATAGTATTGTTGATTGCTGTTTTGTCGGGATGTCAGTGAGTTGTCAGCGTATGGCCTTGAGGTTTCTCTTGGTCTGGCATCATTTGTCGCCCATGCAGCTTGACTCTGCTGAACTCTCGCCATTGCATCTTGTTCCATCTGCTGTTTTTGCTGATGCTTATTTTCTTGTTCTTGCATCATGGCACCAGCAACACCCACCAAAAGCCCCCCAAGCCTTCTCATTTTGTCCGCTTTGCGTTCCTTTTTCATTTGTCTGAAATTCACTACCATTGTTTGCATTTCATTCATTTTATACTGCTCTATTTCCTGAGGGTCTATCGATGTGAATAAAGAAGGTGAAATACCCATGTACTGACAGAAGAGTTCACTGTTTTGGATGTCTTGTGCCACTGCATTGGAAGCAGACATCCCCCATGCCATCACGAGGCATGAGATTGTTTTTGTTAGCATTTTGTTTTTCATTTTACATACATTTTTATCCCCAGCACACCCTGATGAGGAAGAATAAAAATGAAAGACGTGGGTGCCTCTACTCTCAGCCTATCCCACACACGGGCTCTCGCAAAGGCCTTGACAAGGATAAGCAAGTTGAGTTCCCACGCCATATATCTCAAACTCTGCGATCATCGTCATGATAACCACAGGGCATAATACACCAACGCGGACGCTCCTTTGTTTATCTTCATGTCATATTGAACTTGCGAGATTCATGTGTTGAAGATAACGTCCAGTAAACGTCTTTTTCCAAAATAGCCCCGACTATTGCCAAGGCATCTCAATTTGGTTGCAAATATACGAATTATTTCAGAAACACAAGTTTTTTCCTTGTTTTTTCTTGAAGACAAAACCAATTAAACAATCAACGAATGCCACTACTTACTATTCTCAGGACACTAATTTAACAGATTGGACTGATTTTCACTGAATTTCGACCATATTGCGCATTTGCCGTACTCATAGTGCAGAAACTTGTTGCATAGGTTTTCGATTTTGCAGCCAATCAGGTCGTTGCCGAAGACTTAATGGTTTATCTCCATCGCTCCAATATACGACATCCGAGTCCTCTGTCAGTGTCATTTTGACATAAACAATAATTCAAAATAGACATAAAACGCCATCAAATTATTCTGAAGATCAATAAAAACGAACAATTTTTGCAACAATATTCGCAAAAATGTTTTGTTGTTTGCATAAAAACCAATAATTTTGCAGCGCAAAAGAATAATTATACATCTATGAAGGTAAAAAACAGCAGGATGGAAGCGCTGAAGATGCTCATTTCCAGTATGGAGCTGGGCAGTCAGGAAGAGGTGCTTCAAGCATTGGAGAAGGAAGGCTTCAAACTTACGCAAGCGACACTCAGCCGCGACCTGAAACAATTAAAGGTGGCCAAAGCCGCCAGTATGAACGGCAAATACGTCTATGTGCTGCCCAACGACACGATGTACAAACGTGTGACCACTCCCCGCATGGCCACGGAAATGCTTCAAACCTCCGGCTTCATCTCCATCAGTTTCTCTGGCAACATGGGCGTCATCAAGACCCGCCCTGGTTATGCCAGCAGCATCGCCTACAACATAGACAACAGCAATGTTCCCAGCATCATAGGTACGATTGCCGGCGACGACACCATCTTCATCGTCATCAAGGAAGGGATGTCTAAAGAGTATGTCCTCGACGACCTCACCCCCATCCTGGGCCATATCAAATAGGGTAACAGAACAAAAACGAACAGACAAGATATAACCGAAAAAATGGAAGATATCATCGTATTGGTGGCAGACAGCTCGCATGAGAAGTATGTCGACACCATACTGGAAACCATCGCCGAAGCCGCCAAGGTGCGCGGCACCGGCATCGCCAAGCGCACTCACGACTACCTCGTGACTAAAATCAGGGAAGCGAAGGCCGTCATCGCCCTCGACGGCGACACCTTCGCAGGGTTCAGCTACATCGAGACATGGGGCAACAAGCACTATGTCACCACCTCCGGCCTCATCGTCCACCCCAACTACCGCGGCCGGGGAGTGGCCAGGCGCATCAAGGAGATGACCTTCTCTCTCGCCCGCACACGCTGGCCACACGCCAAGATCTTCAGCCTCACCAGCGGAGCGGCCGTCATGGCCATGAACACCCAGTTGGGCTACCAGCCTGTGACCTTCGACGACCTCACCGACGACGAAGCCTTCTGGCGCGGCTGCGAGGGATGCGTCAACGTGGACATCCTCAAGCGCACGGAGCGCAAATACTGCATCTGCACCGCGATGCTCTACGACCCCGAGGAGCACCTTCCCGCCAAGATTCCGCAGGAGGTCATCGACCGCATCAAGCAGTTGGAGCAATAGCCTTTCCGTATTGCTTGTTGCCATAATACATCAACCACAACACAACCCATCAAAAGACAACAAAACCACATCAAAATATGTCAAAGAAGAAAATAGTAGTCGCATTTTCCGGCGGTCTCGACACCAGTTACACAGTGATGAGACTTGCCAACGAAGGAAACGAAGTGTATGCCGCCTGCGCCAACACCGGCGGTTTCAGTCCCGAGCAACTGAAGAAGAACGAAGAAAACGCCTACCGCTTGGGCGCCAAGGCGTATGTCACCCTCGACGTGACCCAAGAATATTATGAGAAGTCGCTCAAATACATGATATTCGGCAATGTGCTGCGCAACAACTGCTACCCCATCTCCGTGTCGTCGGAGCGCATCTTCCAAGCCATCGCCATCGCACGCTACGCCCGCGAAATCGGTGCCGACGCCATCGCCCACGGCTCCACAGGCGCCGGCAACGACCAGATACGTTTCGACATGACCTTCCTCGTCATGGCACCCGGCGTGGAAATCATCACCCTCACCCGCGACCAGGCACTCACACGGCAAGAGGAGGTGGACTACCTCAACGCCCATGGGTTCACAGCCGACTTCACCCGCCTGAAATACTCCTACAACGTAGGCATCTGGGGCACCAGCATCTGCGGAGGCGAAATCCTCGACTCCACCCAGGGACTGCCCGAGGAAGCCTATCTCAAGCATGTCACCAAGGAAGAGGAAAGCGAGTTGCGCATCACCTTCGAGAAAGGCGAGATTGTCGCCGTAGACGGAGAGACGTTCACCGACAAGATTGCAGCCATCCAGAAAATCGAGGAGCGGGGAGCCGCCTACGGCATCGGCCGCGACTGCAACGTCGGCGACACCATCATCGGCATCAAAGGACGCGTGGGCTTCGAGGCAGCAGCCCCCAAACTCATCATCGAGGCCCACCGCCTGCTGGAGAAATACACCCTGAGCAAATGGCAGCAGTACTGGAAAGACCAGGTAGCCAACTGGTATGGCATGTTCCTCCACGAGAGCCAGTACCTGGAGCCCGTCATGCCCGACATCGAAGCCATGCTCGACAGTTCGCAACGCAACGTCAACGGCACCGTCATCCTCCGTCTGAGGCCTCTGGGCTTCGAGACCGTCGGTGTGGATTCCCCCGACGACCTGCTCAAGTCGAAACTCGGCGAATATGGAGAGATGCAGCGCGGATGGACCGCCGACGAAGCCAAAGGTTTCATCAAGGTGCTCAGCACCCCGCTCCGTGTCTATTACGGCATCCACCCCGAAGAAAAGAGATAACTTATGGCAGAAAAGCGCTTTCATTTGTCCAGCACCGACAAGAAGTTGGCTGGTGTCTGCGGAGGCCTTGCCGAGCAATTCGGCATCGACTCCCTCCTGGTGAGGGCAGGATTCCTGGTGCTCTTGATTGGCTATGGCACCGGTCTTGTGCTTTACATCGTGCTATGGTTACTGGCCCTATTAGACAAAAGGATATGACAAGGATAGGAATATTGGGAGCCGCCGGCTTCACCGGTGGAGAACTCATCAGACTTTTGCTCAACCATCCCGATGCGGAAATTGTCTTCGCCAACAGCGAGAGCAATGCGGGGAACCCCCTCTCCGACGTGCACGAAGGACTCATCGGCGACACCGACATGAGGTTCACCGATGCCATGCCCTTCAATGAGGTCGACGTCATCTTCCTCTGTTTCGGACACGGCAAGAGCGAGGCCTTCCTCAAGGAGCACCCAGTGCCCGAGGACGTGGCAGTCATCGACCTCGCACAAGACTTCCGCCTGGCAGCCCCCGGCAACGACTTCGTCTACGGGTTGCCCGAACTCAACCGCGAGCATATCGCCCGGGCGCGGCACATCGCCAACCCCGGCTGCTTCGCCACCTGCATACAACTGGGACTCCTGCCCGCAGCACACATGGGCATCCTCAGCGGCGACATCGCCGTCAACGCCATCACGGGAAGCACCGGTGCCGGCCAGAAACCCACCGCCACCACCCATTTCTCCTGGCGCAACAACAACATCAGCATCTACAAGCCCTTCCAACACCAGCATGTGCCTGAAATCAGACAAAGCCTGCTGCAGGAGCAGGGGCATTTCGACGCCAGCATCGATTTCATCCCCTACCGAGGCGACTTCGCCCGAGGCATCTTCGCCACCGAGGTGGTGAAAACCGACGCCGCCATCGGCGACGTGGTGGAAGCCTACAAGGCCTACTATGCCGACGCACCCTTCACACATTACGTGGACAAGCCCATCGACTTGAAACAGGTGGTGAACACCAACAAAGCCCTCGTGCACTGCGAGAAATACGGTGACAAACTCCTCATCACCTCCTGCATCGACAACCTGCTCAAAGGCGCCGTGGGACAGGCCATGCAGAACATGAACATCATGCGCGGCATCGACGAGACGGCCGGGCTGCGACTCAAGCCCTCCGCATTTTGAGAATTAATGGGCCTGATGGGCTTGATGGGTTTGATGGGATTAATGGGATTATATTATAAGACTTTAGTTTTCAGACTTTTGAAGAAATAATGAAATTATACGACGTTTACCCCCTCTTGAATGTCAACATCGTGCGCGGCGAGGGATGCACGGTGTGGGACGAGAACGGCACGCCCTACCTCGACTTCTACGGCGGCCATGCCGTCATCAGCGTAGGACACTGTCATCCCGACTATGTGAAGGCCATCCACCAGCAACTGGCCAACATCGGCTTCTACTCCAACTCCGTCATCAACACCCTGCAGCAAGAGTTGGCCGAACGCCTGGGCAAGGCCAGCGGCTACGATGATTACCAACTGTTTCTGGTGAACAGCGGTGCTGAAGCCAACGAGAACGCGCTGAAACTCGCATCATTCCACAACGGGCGCACAAGGGTTCTCGCAGCACAGAAAGCCTTCCACGGACGCACATCCCTTGCCGTGGAAGCCACCGACAACCCCAAAATCATAGCACCCATCAACGCCAACGGCCATGTCACCTACCTCCCCCTCAACGACATCGAGGCATGGGAAGAGGAGTTGTCGAAAGGCGACGTCTGCGCCTGCATCCTGGAATGCATACAGGGCGTGGGAGGCATCCGGATGGTCGAGAAGGACTTCGCCCAGCGCCTTGCCAAGGCATGTCATGACAACGGCACGGTGCTCATCAGCGACGAGATACAATGCGGCTACGGCCGCAGCGGCAAATTCTTCGCCCATCAGTGGCTCGACATCCGGCCCGACCTCATCACCGTAGCGAAAGGCATCGCCAACGGCTTCCCTATGTCGGCCCTACTCATCTCACCGCAGTTCACACCCGTTTACGGCCAACTCGGCACCACGTTCGGAGGCAACCACCTGGCATGCGCCGCCGCCATCGCCGTGCTCGACATCATGGAGAGAGAGCAGTTGGTGGAGAACGCCCGCCAGACAGGCGATTACCTGATGGAGCGGCTGCGCGAATTGCAGAAGACCCAGCCACACATCACCGATGTGCGAGGACGCGGGCTCATGATCGGCATCGAACTCGACATTCCCCAGAAAGAGGTGCGCAGCAAGCTGGTCTATGAACAGCACTGCTTCACCGGCTGCTCCGGCACCCACACGCTGAGACTCCTTCCCCCGCTCTGCATCACCCGGCAAGACGCCGACCTCTTCATCGAAAAACTCAACAACGCATTGATATGAAAACGACCATCATCGGAGTGGGCGCCATGGGAGGCGCCCTCGTAGAGGGCATGCTGAAATGCCCCGAAACCAATCCTTCAGACATCACCGTCTCCGACCCCAGCGAGGCTGCCATCAACCGTTTCCTCGACACCGGCGTCGCCCAGACCACCGACAACGCCGCGGCAGTGAAAGGTGCCGACATTGTCTTCGTAGTGGTGAAGCCCTGGCTCGTGGAGAAAGTGCTCGGCGGCATCAAGGAAGCCCTCGACCTCGAAAAGCAAATCATCGTGGTGGTGGCCGCGGGAGTGCCATCCGAAAGCATCAAACTATGGCTCGACAAGGGCGACGGCTTCACACCCCGCCTCCTCCTCGCCATCCCCAACACCGCCATTGCCGTAAGGGAGTCGATGACTTTCCTCGTCCCTGCTGGAGCATCCGATGAAGACATCCGGTTCATAGCATTGCTGTTCGGCCAACTCGGCGAATGCATCGTCACCGAAGAACGACTGCTCGCGGCAGGCACCACCCTAGCCTCCTGTGGCATCGCCTACGCCATGCGCTATGTGCGTGCCGCCGTGGAAGGCGGAGTGGAAATCGGCTTCAGGGCCTCCGACGCAGAGCACATCGTGTTGCAGACGGTGAAAGGCGCAGTCTCTCTCCTCCAAGCCACGGGAGAGCACCCGGAAGCCGCCATCGACAAGGTGACAACCCCGGGAGGCGTCACCATCAAAGGCCTCAACGAAATGGAGCACGCCGGCTTCACCTCCGCCGTCATCAGGGGGCTGAAGGCAGGGGGGAAGTGTTGAGTGTTGGAGAGTTAAGAGTTGAGTGTTGAGAGACTTTAGTTTCTGCCTAATGAAATGAACTAAAGTCTCTCAACACTAAACACTCAACT
>JAFWSS010000092.1 GCA_017524385.1 Prevotella sp. | reverse complement strand
GATGGCAATTATATGTTGAGAAAGATTTCACACGAATTACCACGAATTGGCCATAAATTTTTGGATAATTAGATGGCAATTATATGTTCAGTGATGTCTTTTCACACGAATTACCACGAATTGACCATGAATTTTTGGATAATTATATGGCAATTATATGTTCAGTGATGTCTTTCAACACGAATTACCACGAATTGGCCATAAATTTTTGAATAATTAGATGGCAATTATATGTTGAGAAAGATTTCACACGAATTACCACGAATTGGCCATAAATTTTGGGATAATTAGATGGCAATTATATGTTGAGAAAGATTTCACACGAATTACCACGAATTGGCTTTGAACAACGCGGTTTTTTCCCGTTTTTCTGTGAAAAATAGTGGAAAACTTGGATTAGTTGATAATAATAGCTATATTTGCATGTAAATAGTTACAACGAGATGGAAGGAAAATACATCAACCCATATACCGACTTTGGCTTCAAGAAGCTTTTCGGCACGGAAATGAACAAGGAATTGCTCATCAGTTTCCTCAACTCGCTCTTCGAGGGGCATGAGGAGATACGTGACATCACCTATCGCAACAGCGAGCAATTGGGTAGCGGCATGGTGGACCGCAAGGCCGTTTTCGACGTGTACTGCGAAAACATTGCCGGCGAACGCTTCATTGTAGAAATGCAGAAGGCGGAGCAGAACTATTTCAAGGACCGTAGTGTGTTTTATGCCACGTTCCCCATCCGTGAACAGGCCCAACGGGGTGACTGGGATTTCCAACTCAAGGGTGTCTATACCGTGGGAATTCTCAATTTCGTGTTTCCTGATGATGAATATGCTGACGACTGCATGCACCATGAGGTGAAGTTGATGGATGTGGAAGACAAGCATGTCTTCTATGACAAGCTGACGTTCGTCTATTTGGAGATGCCCAAGTTCCGCAAGACGGAGGATGAGTTGGTGACGATGTTCGACAAGTGGCTCTATGTACTTCGCAACCTTTCTCGTCTTATGGAGCGTCCTGCCGCTTTGCAAGAACGAGTCTTCACGCGCCTTTTCGAACAAGCTGAGATTGCCAAACTCTCTCCCAAGGAACTATTTGACTATGAGGAGAGTGTGAAGGTTTACCGTGATTTGATCAACGTGGTGGAGACTGCGCGTCAGAAGGGTGAACGCTCCGGGATGGAAATCGGTTTGGAAAAAGGCCGTGCGGAAGGCCGTGCGGAAGGTCGTGCGGAAGGTCGCGCGGAAGGCCGTGCGGAAGGTCGTGCGGAAGGTCGCGCTGAAGGCATAGAGATGGGCGTCAACCAAAACAAGATGGAAAATGCCCGTCGGATGAAACAGAAAGGGTACTCCACGGAAGATATTGCCGAGATTACAGGTCTTGGCAAGGATGAGATAGATGCTATCTGAACGGGTGTGAGCGGTTTCCCTATGTCATTTATTTTCCCGCTGTTTGCGCAAGTCGGTGAGCCTTAGCGCCTCATCGCGGTATTGTGCTGCTTGTAGGAAGTCGAGACGCTTGGCAGCCTCGTTCATCTGTCGCTTGCTCTCGGCGATGGCCTTGTCGAGTTCCTCCAGGGTCATATGGCTGACGACGGGGTCGGCCACCATTCCCAGTCCTTCCGGTTCGATGTATGCCTCTCCGTATCCTTTGTCTTTATCCTGTGTCTCCATCGTGGTTTGTGGTCTGAGACCTCCGCTGATGGCCTTTACGATTTGTTGCGGCGTGATGTGATGTTCCTCGTTGTATTTCATCTGCACGAGGCGTCGCCGGTCGGTTTCCTCGATGGTTTTTCGCATGCTCTCGGTGATGGTGTCGGCATACATGATGACCTTTCCATTGACGTTTCGTGCGGCGCGTCCTGCAGTTTGCGTGAGCGAGCGGTGGCTTCTGAGGAATCCCTCCTTGTCGGCATCGATGATGGCCACGAGCGACACTTCTGGCAGGTCGAGGCCCTCGCGTAGGAGGTTGACGCCCACGAGTACGTCGAAGACGCCGGCGCGGAAGTCTGTCATGATCTTCACACGGTCGAGCGTCCCCACGTCGCTGTGTATGTAGTTGGCTTTCACGCCGTTGTTGAGGAGATATTCTGTCAGTTCCTCTGCCATCCTCTTTGTGAGCGTCGTGGTGAGTACGCGCTCGTTTCTTGCCACGCGTGTGACGATTTCCTCCATAAGGTCGTCTATCTGGTTGTCGCTGGGCCTGACTTCGATGGCTGGGTCGAGGAGTCCGGTGGGGCGTATGAGTTGTTCCACCACCACGCCGTCGGCCTCTTCCAGTTCGAAGTCGGCAGGTGTGGCGGAGACATAGATGACCTGGTGCACCATCTCTTGGAACTCCTCGAATTTCAACGGACGGTTGTCGAAGGCCGCAGGCAGTCGGAAGCCATATTCCACGAGGTTGGTCTTCCTTGCGCGGTCGCCGCCATACATCGCGTTGATTTGCGGCACGCTGACGTGGCTCTCGTCCACCACGAGGAGGAAGTCGTCGGGGAAGAAATCGAGCAGGCAGTAGGGTCTTTGTCCCGCTTCCCTGCCCTCGAAATAGCGGGAATAGTTCTCTATGCCCGAGCAGTGGCCCAGTTCCTTGATCATCTCCATGTCATATTCCACGCGTTCCTTGATGCGCTGGGCTTTCATCGGGTCGCCCATCTCGTTGAAGAAGTCTATCTGCTTGAGAAGGTCGTCTTGGATTTGGCGTATGCCGGTGAGTTGCTGCTCCTTGGTGGTGACGAAGAGGTTGGCGGGGTAGATTTGGTATTCCTCGAAAGATGCCAGTCGGTGATAGTTGATGGCATCCACCTCCTCTATGGCATCCACCTCGTCGTCCCAGAAGGTCACTCTCAGCACGTTGTCGCTATATGCCATGAAGATGTCAACGGTGTCTCCCCTGACGCGGAAGTTCCCTCGTTGCAGTTCGATGTCGTTTCTCACGTAAAGTGCGTCTACCAGCCTTCTCAGTAGCACGTTCCGGTCAAGTTTTTGGCCTCGACGTAGGTTGGTGATGCTCTCCTTCATCGCTATCGGTGCCCCCATGCCGTAGATGCACGATACCGACGACACCACGACGACATCCCTCCTCCCGCTGAGGAGTGCGGAGACGGCCGACAACCTTAGGCGGTCGATTTCCTGGTTGATGTCGAGGTCTTTCTCTATATAGGTGTCGGTGGAAGGTAGGTATGCCTCAGGCTGGTAGTAGTCGTAGTAGGAGACATAGTATTCCACGGCGTTGTCGGGGAAGAATCCGCGCATCTCCTCGTAGAGTTGCGCTGCGAGTGTCTTGTTGTGGCTCAGGATGAGTGTCGGTCGGTTGACGTTGGCGATGACGTTGGCCACGGTGAAGGTCTTTCCCGACCCGGTGACGCCGAGCAGCACTTGTGCGCGGTCGCCACGGTTCAAACCCTCCGTCAGTTGTCTGATGGCCTCTGGCTGGTCGCCGGTGGGCGAGTATTTGGATGTAAGTTTAAAGTTCATTTCCGCTGTGATTCAACTGCAAAGGTACGAAAAAATCGCTTATGCCATATTTGTTTTTACACGAATTACCACGAATTCATCAAAAATTTTTCTTTTTTTGAGAGTGTCATGGCTCTTTTCCCATATCCCTTTAACTCCCCTATAACTCCTGAAAAAACTCCCCTTTAACTCCTTGAAAGCAAACACATGTCCCTTTAACTCCCCTTTAACTCCTTTTTAACTCCTTTTTAACTCCTAAAAAAACTCCTAAAAGTGAACATATGTCCCTTTAACTCCTCTTTAACTCCCCTTTAACTCCTGAAAAAAAAACTCCTAAAAGTGAACATATGTCCCTTTAACTCCCTTTTAACTCCCCTTTAACTCCTGAAATAACTCCCCTTTAACTCCTGAAAAAACTCCTAAATTTTCAATTATCAATTTTCAATTGAAAAAACTCCCCTGAAGCCCCAAAATTGCAAAATATCCTTTTATCTGTGGCATATATTGTGATTTTTTGCTAAAATTCAAGGTTTGTCTTTGCAAATCGCGGAATAATGTGTAATTTTGCAAGTCAAAGTCAAAAACATGAGGAAGATTCTGATGATGGCCGCCATCGTTATGCTGATGCTGACGGGGTGTGCCGGTGAATTCAACAAGGTGCTTAAGACCACCGATATCGATTATAAATATGAATATGCCAAGGAATGCTTTGCCAATGGCAAATACTCCCGTTCCGTTTTACTTCTTGGCGACATCGTCAACTTGATGAGGACAAGGGACAACGGAGAGGAGTGCCTTTACCTGCTTGCCATGTCATGCTATTGTGGCAAGGATTTCGAGACCGCGGCTCAGTATTTCAAGAGATACCACACCTCCTATCCCAAAGGCACTTATGCCGAGATGTCCTCGTTCTATGTGGGGCAAAGCTTGTACATGAGCACGCCTGAGCCAAGGCTCGACCAGACACCTACCATGCAAGCCATCGCCGCCTATCAGGAATACCTCGACCTCTACCCCGACGCTATCATGAAGGAGGAGGCCCACGATCGGTTATACGAACTGCAGGACAAATTAGTGCAGAAAGAACTCTATTCCGCACGCTTGTATTACGACCTCGGATCCTATTTCGGCAACTGCACCAGTGGCGGTTCCAACTATGAGGCATGCATCATCACAGCGCAGAACGCCATCAAGGATTTCCCCTTCAGCCAGAAAAGGGAGGAATTTGCCGTCCTTGTCATGAAAAGCAAGTTTGAACTGGCACAGCGCAGCGTGGAGGCACGTCGCCTCGACCGCTACCGTGATGCCGAGGACGAGTGCTACGGCTTCCTCAACGAGTACCCTGAGTCGGAGTATCGCAAGACCGCAGAGAAATACATCGAAGTTTGCAAGAGGGAAACCAAGGGCTACGAGGACTAAGCACGGCAAACGCTGAAAGTCAACTCTGAATATTCTGATCACTCCGAAAAGAAGTCAGAAATTTACCATAACAAACAGAAAGCGATAAATACACAAAAAATGGATTACAAGAAATCAAACGCACCGGTTGACACCGTCACACGCAACATCATGGACCTTTGCAAGGATACAGGCAACATCTATGAGAGCGTTGTCATCATCTCAAAGAGAGCCAACCAGATTTCTGCGGAAATCAAACAGGACCTCAGCAAGAAACTGCAGGAGTTCGCTTCCTACAACGACACGCTCGAAGAGGTGTTTGAGAACCGCGAGCAGATAGAAATATCACGTTACTACGAGAAGTTGCCGAAACCGACACTGCTTGCCACTCAAGAGTTTATCGACGGCAACGTCTATTGGCGTGACCCAAGCAAGGAGCCGCAGATATGATACAGCGCATACAGACCATCTACTTGCTGGTGGCACTGTTGCTCACCGCAGTCTGCCTTAGTATTCCCGTGGCGGTTTTCGAACCCGAGGGCATGGGGGGTGATGTGGTGATGTACAACCTTTGGATGAATATGGCTGATGGAACGCGGGTTTTTACACCGTGGCCTCTTTTTGCCCTCCTCCTGCTCACATGCCCGCTCTGTGTCTTTGCCATCTTCACCTATAAGAACAGGAAGTTGCAAGCCGGACTGTGTCTCTCGTGTTTCCTGCTCGACTTCATTTGGATTGGCGTGTTTTCCCTGATGTTCTATCTGAAGATTGCCGACCCTGACGTGAAGATAGGCAACATCGTCTTCGGTACCGGCCTGCCGTTTCTTGCTGCCGTTTTCTTCTTCCTGGCAAGGAGGGGCATCAAGAAAGACGACAAGTTGATACGGGATATGGACAGAATAAGATGATGCATCATTTTTATTATGATAGAGGGCTGGCCTGAAGGTCAGCCTTTTTTTGTTGCTGTCGTTTTCCCCGCCTGAACATTCTTGTCGTTGGTTTATTGATGCGGGCGTCCCCCGCCCGTGCTCCTAATAATGGCTGCAACCAATGGAGGGCAAAGTAAAAAACTCGTTATTTGTTTTGCTTTCCGCTTAATTTACACTACCTTTGCACCTTATAACGATATAATATACTCAACTTTCGCAAGTAAGGACAGGTAAGGTGATGTTCCCTTTACCCTCCCTTGACTCCAGAAAGTTGAGTGAATGCGAAACTTGAGTAATTGATTTATGGACTGGAAACATCCTTTGAGAAGCGCCGTATGCACCGAGGGGCGCAAGATGGCCGGAGCCAGGGCACTATGGGTGGCCGCTGGTATGAAAAGAGAACAGTTTGGCAAACCCATCATCGCCGTGGTCAACTCCTTCACGCAGTTCGTGCCTGGTCATACCCATCTCCATGAGATAGGACAGGTGGTCAAGCGCGAGATAGAGAAGATGGGCTGCTATGCCGCAGAATTCAACACCATCGCCATCGACGACGGCATCGCAATGGGGCACGATGGCATGCTCTACTCCCTCCCCTCACGCGACATCATAGCCGACTCGGTGGAGTACATGGTCAACGCCCACAAGGCGGATGCCATGGTGTGCATCTCCAACTGCGACAAGGTGACCCCCGGCATGCTGATGGCCGCCATGCGCCTCAACATCCCCGCCGTCTTCGTCAGTGGAGGACCCATGGAGGCAGGACGCTGGCGCGGAGAGAACGCCGACCTCGTCATCGCCATGGTGAAAGGTGCCGACCCCACCGTTTCCGACAGCGACCTGGCAGAACTCGAGGGATGTGCTTGTCCGGGATGTGGTAGTTGCTCCGGGATGTTCACCGCCAACTCCATGAACTCCCTCACCGAGGCCATCGGTCTCTCCCTCCCCGGCAATGGCACCATCGTGGCGACTCACGTCAACCGCGTGCGCCTCTTCCAGGATGCCGCTCGCCTCATCGTGGAGAACGCCTACAAATACTACCAAGACGGCGACGACAGCGTGTTGCCACGCAGCATCGCCACACGGGCCGCCTTCCTCAACGCCATGACGCTCGACATCGCCATGGGAGGCTCCACCAACACCGTCCTTCACCTTCTCGCCGTGGCTCAGGAAGCCGGTGTGGACTTCAAGATGAAGGACATCGACGAACTCAGCCGCAAGGTGCCGTGTCTGTGCAAACTTGCTCCCAACACGCAGAAATACAGTGTGCAAGAGTGTGGCAAGGCCGGTGGCATCCTCGGCATCATGAACGAACTCGACAAGGGGGGGCTCATGCTCGACGCCATGCGCGTGGATGGCCTCACCACCTTGGAAGCCGTTTCCAAATACGCCATCACCAGTGCCGACGGCATCGACGACGAAGCCAACCGCATCTATCGCAGCGCTCCTGGAGGGAAATTCTCCACGCAGATGGGGTCCCAGGACAAGGAATGGGAGGAATTCGACGTGGACCGCGAGAACGGCTGCATACGCGACATCGAACATGCATACACCAAGGATGGCGGCCTCGCCGTGCTCTTTGGCAACATCGCCAAGGATGGCTGCGTGGTGAAGACCGCCGGCGTGGACGAGGAACTGTGGAAGTTCCGCGGACCCGCCAAGGTGTTCGACTCCCAGGAAGCCGCTTGCGAAGGCATCCTCGGCGGACAGGTGAAGAGTGGCGACTGCGTCGTCATCACCCACGAGGGGCCGAAGGGAGGACCGGGCATGCAGGAGATGCTCTATCCCACATCTTATATCAAAAGCATGCACCTGGGTAAGGAATGCGCCCTCATCACCGACGGACGCTTCTCGGGGGGCACCTCGGGACTCAGCATCGGACACATCTCGCCGGAGGCCGCCTCTGGAGGCGACATCGGGAAAATCGTGGACGGCGACATCATCGAAATAGACATCCCCAACCGCACCATACGCGTCGACCTCACCGACGAGGAACTCGCAGCACGTCAGCCCAGACCTCTCACCAGGGTGAGGGAGGTGAGCCGTGCGCTCAAAGCCTATGCCCAAAGCGTCAGTTCTGCCGACAAGGGAGGCGTGAGACTGGTGCTTTAGGAGAGAATGGCCCCCTAGGAAATCTAGCATATCTAGAAAATCTAGAATCTCTAGAATCCCTAGAAAATCTAGTCCCCCTAGGAAATCATCATAAAAAAAGGAAATCATCATCATATGAAAGAGAGAATAACCGGTTCGGAAGCCCTGATGAGGTCGCTCGTCGCCGAAGGGGTGACCACCATCTTCGGATATCCCGGCGGTGCCATCATGCCCGTCTACGACGCCCTCTTCGACTACACGCGGGGGGAGCGCAAGTCCTTCGAGCACATCCTCGTGAGGCATGAGCAGGCGGCAGCACACGCTGCGGAAGGCTATGCCAGGGTAAGCGGACGTGTCGGCGTTTGTCTCGTCACCAGCGGACCAGGCGCCACCAACACCCTCACCGGTGTCGCCGATGCCATGATGGACTCCACACCCATCGTTGTCATCGCAGGACAGGTGGGCGTCACCGCCCTTGGCACCGATGCCTTCCAGGAGGTGGACCTCGTGGGTGTCTCACAACCCATCTCGAAATGGAGTTATCAGATTCGCAGGCCGGAGGATGTGGCATGGGCTGTCAGCAGGGCTTTCTTCATCGCAAGGAGCGGAAGACCAGGCCCCGTGGTGCTCGACTTCCTCAAGAACGCACAAACCGGCACTACGGAATGGGAACCGAAACATGTTGATTTCATCCGAAGCTACGTCCCTTCACCGAAGGTGGATGAAGTGTGCGTCCGTCAGGCTGCCGAACTCATCAACAACGCGAAGAAACCTCTCGCCCTCGTGGGGCAAGGAGTGGAACTGGGCAACGCACAGGCGGAACTGCTGGAATTCCTGGAGAAAGGCGACATCCCCGCCGGACGCACCATGCTCGGACTTTCTGCCATGCCTTCCGACCACCCGCTCAACGTGGGCATGCTTGGCATGCACGGCAACTACGCGCCCAACATCAAGGAACAGGAGTGCGACGTGCTCATCGCCATCGGCATGCGTTTCAGCGACCGCGTCACGGGGCGCACCGACACCTACGCCCGACAGGCGAAGGTCATCCACCTCGACATCGACAAGTCGGAAATCAACAAGAACGTCTTCGCCGACATTCCCGTGGTGGGTGACTGCAAGGCGACTCTGCCTGCCATCACACGCCTGTTGAGGAAAAACTGCCATAAGGAGTGGAGAGACAGTTTCCTGCCGCTGCAAGAGAGGGAGATGGAGAAGGTGGTCGAACCCGCCATCCATCCCAAGGAAGGACCGCTGCTCATGGGAGAGGTGGTCAACGCAGTGGCGGAGGCCACGAAGGGGGAGGCCGTCCTCGTCACCGACGTGGGGCAGAACCAACTCTTCTCATGCCGCTATTTCAAGTTCAAAAGGCATCGCTCCATCGTCAGCAGCGGAGGCCTGGGCACCATGGGCTACGGGCTGCCGGCTGCCATCGGTGCCACCTTCGGAGTGCCCGACCGCACCATCTGCTGCTTCATGGGCGACGGTGGCTTGCAGATGGTCCTGGAGGAATTTGGCACCATCATGGAGCAGCAGTCGCCGGTGAAGATGATACTGCTCAACAACAACTACTTGGGCAACGTGAGGCAGTGGCAGGACATGTTCTGGCAGAGGAGGAAATCCTTCACTCGCATGCTCAACCCGAAATATGCACTCATCGCCCAGGCATACGGCATAGGATACCGCGCCGTCGTGGAGCGCAACGATCTCAAAGAGGCCATCCAGGAGATGCTCGACACCGAAGGGCCGTTCCTCCTCGAATGTGCCATCCTCGAGGATGACGACGTGCTGCCCATCACGCCGCCGGGAATGAGCGTCGATGAGATGATGCTTGAAGTATAAACACAAATGATATTCTGTATGAATCCAATGAAACAGGATCGTTTTTTAACATATAATTATCATATAATTTACATATAATTAATAATTATGGAAGGAATCCGTGTTCTTGAAAAGCAAGGTTCCATTTACGTCCATATTGTTCTGAATTTTTGATTAATTTGTGGTAATTCGTGTTGATAACAATCTGATGTCATATATGGATGTTTTACGGATATTCATTTTATTTTAATACGTCCATTATGGAAAAAACATTTTACACCCTGCTCGTCTATTCCGAGAACATCGCTGGTGTGCTCAACCAGATCACGGCCGTCTTTACACGCCGGCAGGTGAACATCGAGAGTCTCAATGTCTCGGCATCGAGCATCGACGGCGTACACAAATACACCATCACTGCCTGGAGCGACCCCGACCAGATAGAGAAAATCACCAAGCAGATAGAGAAGAAAATCGACGTGGTAAAGGCGAAGTTCTACACCGACGACCAACTCTTCATCCGCGAGACAGGTCTCTACAAACTTTCCACGCAGGTGGTGCTCGACAACCCCGAGGTGTCTCGCATCATACGGCGCTACGACGCGATGATCACCGAGGTGAACCCCACCTATGTGGCTGTGATGAAAAGCGGCATCACCGAGGACATCGTCTCGCTATACAGGGCTCTTAACGAGTTTGGATGCGTCCTACAATACACCCGTAGCGGACGCATCGCCATCACAAGGAGTACGGAGGAGGAGGTGAGCGCTTTCCTCGAACAACAAGAAAAGGACTACCAAGATGCCAAAGGGAATGGATAAGATTGGATGCTATGAGTTTTGGGCTGAGCCTTTCCATTGCGACTTCAACAAAAGGCTGATGATGGGGCATCTGGGCAATCATCTGCTCAATGCTGCCGACTTCCATTCGAGGGACCGTGGTTTCGGTATGGCCTTCCTCAATAGCATCAAGAAAACGTGGGTGCTGTCACGACTGGCCATCGAGATGGAGGAGATGCCGCCTATGTATGCACGTTTCAATGTGGAGACGTGGGTGGAGACCGCCATGCGGTTCTTCACCAACCGTAACTTCAAGGTGCAGGACATGGACAGCGGCAAGGTGTATGGCTATGGGCGGTCTGTGTGGGCGATGATCGACACCGAGACGCGACAACCGGCCAACCTTCTCGACATCTGCGAGGGCGCCATCAGCCAATATGTCTTGAAGGAGAAGGAATGCCCCATCGCCAAAAGTTCCAGGGTGAACGTGGGCGAAGATGCCGCCCTCGCTGCCACCATCGTCACGCAATACAACGACATCGATGTCAACGGGCACTTCAACAGCGTGAAATACATCGAGCATATCCTCAACCTGTTCTCTCTCGATTGGTACGCATCCCATCAGCTCCACCGTTTGGAGATCGCATATGTCGCCGAGGCACATTATGGCGACTCCGTCAAGCTCTACCGTCACGATACCGACGACGGGCTGACCACATCCGTCAGGATGGTCAAGGATGACCAGGATGGTCAAGAAGTGGAAATCTGCAGGGCTCTGGTGAAGTTCCGATAAACTATTGTCGCTCATAAAAGGTTTTTAATCCCGAATTAGAGAATTATCGAATTTCTTCGAGTGTTGAATTCTCAAATTCTCAAATTCGTGATAATGGAATCCTGAATTAGCGAGATTCATCGAAGATTAGAGACCGTTGGGGGTAATGGGAAAAAACATAGCAATAGGACTGATATGGGAAAATATCTATATGAAGAAGAATCAAAAACTCTCTTGGGACTTGCGATGCAGTTGCATAGGGAGTTGGGCTGCGGGTTTAAAGAAAAAGTATATCAAGACGCTTTTGAGGTGTTGCTAAAAGAAAATGATATACCATACGAACGAGAGAAACATATATCCTTAACGTACCATGGTGTTGTCTTGAAACATGATTTCTTCTATGATTTCTTTTGCTATGATAAAATAGGAGTGGAGATAAAAGCATACGTTGAGATAATTGGTGAATTTGAGTCACAAATCATCAATTATCTTCATGTGGGCAATCACCAACTTGGCTTAATCCTCAATTTTGGGACAACTAGCCTGCAATATAAATTCTTTCCAAATCGACCTGATTACAAGAAAATTCTCAAATTCTCAAATTCGTGATGAAAGAATCCTGAATTGGATTAATCCCGAATTGGCAAGGATTGTGTCTTGTTAAGGGGTTGTCCCGAATTGGAGAATTATCGAATTTCTTCGAGTTGTTGAATTCTCAAATTCTCAAATTCGTGATGAAAGAATCCCGAATTGGATTAATCCCGAAT
>JAFWSS010000091.1 GCA_017524385.1 Prevotella sp. | reverse complement strand
TTTAGTCAATTGAAGATTGAAAATTTTATTCAATTGAAAATTGAAAATTGAAGATTGAAAATTTTATTCAATTGAAGGTTTTTATTCAATTGAAGGTTGAGTCTACTTTTTAAAAAGTGGAAAGTGAACAAAAGGGCGGTGCGCATCTCCCCTCCCCTCGCAGGGGAGGGGTTGGGGTGGGGTTAATAAGTCTTGAAAAGCAACAAGTTACAGACCCCACCCCTGCCCCTCCCCTTGAGGGGAGGGGATAACTAACACCGATATTTGCTCAAACATGACTTTTTAAAGTAGGCTCATTTTTCAATTGAATAAAAAATTTTCAATCTTCAATTTTCAATTTTCAATTGAATAAAAATTTTCAATTTTCAATTTTCAATTATATCACATCTTCCTCAGAGCGCTCAGCAGTTGGGTGTTTTCGTTTTTCGTCCCTATGGTGATGCGGAGGCAGTTGCCGCAAAGGGTGACACGGTTGCGGTTTCTCACGATGATGCCGTTGTCCACCAGGTAGTGGTAGATGCCGTCGGCGTCGGTCATCTTGGCGAGGAAGAAATTGGCATCGGTGGGATAGACCTTCTCGCAGCAGGGAAGCAGGAGGAAGGCCTCCATCATCCTGCCACGCTCCAACAGCAGCGTCTTCACCCATTTCTCCACCTCGTAGGGCGAACGAAGCATTTCCATCGCCTTCTCCTGGGTGAGTTGGTTGACATTGTAAGGATATTTCACCTTGTTGAAGATGCTGATGATTTCTTTCTGGGCGAAGGCCATTCCCAATCGGATGGCTGCGCACCCCCATGCCTTGCTCATGGTATTGAGCACGATGAGGTGTGGGTGGCGGTTGATGTCCTTGCGGAAGGCAGCCTTGCGCGAGAAGTCGGAGTAGGCCTCGTCGATGACCACGATGCCGTCGAAGCGTTCGAGCAATATTTCTATCTCTTCGCGCTTGATGGCGTTGCCCGACGGGTTGTTGGGTGAGCACACCCAGATGACCTTCGTGCAGTCATCGCAGGCGTCGAGCATCTTCTCCGCCGACATCTGGAAACGTTCGTCGAGGGTCACGGGGCGGTATTCCACCTCGTTGATGTCGGCGCATACCTTGTACATGCCGTAGGTGGGGTCGATGGCCACCACGTTGTCAACGCCGGGACGGGTGAAGACGCGGTAGACGAGGTCGATGGCCTCGTCGCTGCCGTTGCCCAGGAAGATTTGTTCGGGATGCACGCCTTTCGTCTTCGCCAACAGTTCCTTCAACTCGCGCTGCAAGGGGTCGGGGTAGCGGTTGACGGGCTGGTTGTATGGATTCTCATTGGCATCGAGAAACACATGGGCGTCGTGCCCGCTATACTCGTCACGCGCACTGCTGTAGGGCGACAAGGCCCAGATGTTGGGGCGCACCAGGTCTTTCAGTTCTCTCATGGTTTTTGCTCTATATGTTTGATCCTTACGGTCATCGCTTGCTTGTGGGCTGTCAGTTGCTCGTTCTCGGCCATCACCTCCACGGCGCGGCCGATGGAACGGATGCCCTCGGCGTCGATGTGTTGGAACGTGACCTTGCGACAGTAACTGTCAAGGTTCACACCGCTGTAGGCCTGGGCGTAGCCGTGGGTTGGCAGCGTGTGGTTGGTGCCGCTGGCATAGTCGCCGGCGCTCTCGCAGGCGTAGTTGCCGAGAAACACGCTGCCTGCGTTCACCACCTTCTCTGCCAAGCGTTCGTAGTCGGCGGTGCAGATGATGAGGTGCTCGGGGGCGTAGGCGTTGCTCAGCCGCATCGCCTCGTCGGTGTCGTGCACCAGCACGAGGAGGCTGTTGTCGAGCGACTGCTGTGCGATGTCGCGGCGAGGCAGGGTGGCCAACTGCCGTTCCACCTCTTCGGCAACGGCGTGGAGCGTCGCTTCCGATGTGGTGATGAGCAGCACTTGGGAGTCGGGCCCGTGCTCGGCCTGCGACAGCAGGTCGGCGGCGACAAACTCCGCATTGCTGCTTGCATCGGCGATGACGCACACCTCGGAGGGGCCGGCGGGCATGTCGATGGCCACGTCGTGAAGCGACACCTGTTGTTTGGCGGCCATCACATACTGGTTGCCGGGGCCGAAAATCTTATAAACCTTGGGGACGCTCTCTGTGCCATAGGCCATTGCACCGATGGCCTGTACGCCGCCGGCCTTGAACACCTGGCTCACGCCTGCGATGCGGGCGGCGACGAGGATGGCGGGGTGCACCTTCCCCTCGCGGTTGGGGGGCGTGCAGAGCACGATGTCGCTGCAGCCGGCGATTTTCGCGGGTGTGGCGAGCATCAGCACGGTGCTGAACAGCGGTGCGGTGCCACCGGGGATGTAAAGGCCGACGCGCTCGATGGCCACGCTCTTCTGCCAGCAGACGACACCGGGCTGGGTCTCCGTGCGTATGCCATCAAAAACCTGGGCGGCATGGAAACGATGGATGTTGGAGTGTGCCAGTTGCAGGGCGGCTTTCAGTTCGGCCGACACCAGCGTCTCGGCCTCGGCCATCTCTTCCTCGCTGACGCGGAGGGAGGACAGGCGCACATGGTCGAACTTCTCCTCATAGCGCAGCACGGCATCGTCGCCGTGGGCGCGGATGTCGTCGAGCACCGACTGCACCGTGGCGGTGAGGCTCGACATGTCCATCTGGGGGCGGCGGGTCAGTTCGCCCCATCGACTCTCCTCGGGATATCTCTCTATTCTCATGACGACAGGTTTACAGTATCATCTTCTCTATCGGCGTGACAAGGATGCCTTGGGCGCCCAACTCTTTCAGGCGGCCGATGATTTCCCAGAAACGGCGCTGGTCGAGCACAGTGTGCACGCAGCACCATTCTTCGTCGGCAAGGGGGATGATGGTGGGGCTCTTCAGGCCGGGCAGCACGTCGACGATTTCGTCCAAACGGGCGCGGGGAACGTTCATGCGCACATACTTCTTGTCCTCGGCCTGGCGCACGGCGCCGATGCGGAACAGCAGTTCCTGCAGCGTCTCGCGTTTCGTGGCGTCCATTCCCTTGTGCCCGATGAGCAGCGCCTCGCTTTGCATCACCACCTCCACCTCGCGCAGGTTGTTGCTCACCAGTGTGGAACCGCTGCTCACGATGTCGAAGATGGCGTCGGATAGGCCGATGCCCGGGGATATCTCAACGCTGCCCGTGATGACATGTATCTCGATGTGGATACCCTTGCTCTCCATGAAGCGACGGAGGATGTTGGGGTAGGAGGTGGCCACCTTCTTGCCCTCGAACCATTCCAGGCCGGGATAGTCGATTTCCTTGGGGATGGCAAGGGAGAGGCGGCATTTGCTGAAGCCCAGGCGCTCTATCACCTCGGCGGGCTCACCACGCTCCTCGAACTCGTTCTCGCCCACCACGCCGATGTCGGCGATGCCGGTGGCGACGCTCTCGGGGATGTCGTCGTCGCGGAGGTACAACACCTCCAGGGGGAAATTGGTGGACTGTGCCAGCAGGGTGCGCTTGCTGGAACTGATCTTGATGTCTGCCTCAGTAAGCAGGTGAAGGGTGTCCTCGAAAAGGCGGCCCTTAGATTGTACAGCTATTCTTAACATTTCTCTTTACCTTGTTTTTGCGATGCAAAATTATCGATTTATCAGCAAATGACCAAGAAAACCACCGCTTTTTCGTATTTTACGTTATTTGGGTAACCATTTAGCGGTTTTGTTTTTAACCTACATTATTCACCCGAATTTCCAATCAAGCGGCGTAAATGATTCTTAAACATATAATTAACATGTAATTGGTCATAAATTGTTGCGCACATGCATTGAAGAATGTTTATGGGACAATTATCACTAAAAGCGCAAGGAAAATGACATGTCAATTCTCTGTTATGTCCCTTTAACTCCCCTTTAACTTCCCTTTAACATCCCTTAAACTCCTGAAAGTTGAGCGAAAGCGAACTTTATTGACAATGTTAACTAAAACAAAAATATTTGGCTGTTGGCAATTATTTTGCTAATTTTGCACCCGAAATAGGTATTAACATCAGCATTTTGAAGAATTTCTTTTATATCATAGTGCTTTTGCTCCTCGTCTCGTGTACAAAAAAAGAAGAGGAGAGTTTGACAAAAGTCATCGTTGCGCCATGGGGTGTCATCAACCAAGAGGAAGTTGACACCTTGGAGCATTATTCACTTGATGAAATCCTTAAAAACGGAGAACTAATAGCCCTCACCATACCGGGGGAGAAATCATATTATACTTACAGGAACGCCGAAATGGGCGTCCAATACATGGTGGGCTGCAAGATGGCCGAAGAACTGAGGGTGGGGCTGCGTGTCAATGAATGCCTCGACACCTTGGAGATGGTGGAAAAACTCAAAAAAGGAGAGGGTGACATCATACTCTTGCCTGTGAGAAAGGACATCGAGGGAGCCGACAGCCTTATCTTCTGCGGACCGGAACAAGACAATGCACAGTGGGCTGTCATGCAATACAACAAGGAACTGGCCGACACCATAGATAAGATGTTCAAACCGGAATTGATTGCAGAGATGGAGAAAAAGGAGGCTGAAATCATTGAAAACGGCGGGGCAGTGCAATGCCATGCCTATGCTCCATATATCGACAAGGAAAATGGCATCATCTCTGAATGGGATGCTCTCTTCAAAGAGTATGCCGGAGAGGCCAGCGCCGACTGGAGACTCCTTGCTGCCATCTGCTACCAGGAGTCGTGCTTCGACCCTAAGGCTAAGTCGTGGGCCGGAGCCTGCGGCCTCATGCAACTCATGCCAAAGACAGCACAGGGATTAGGACTGGATGAGGACAAGATTTTTGACCCGGAGGCCAACGTCCAGACTGCCGTGCAGGTTATCAACCAACTTCTCAAGGAGTATCGGGACGTACCCGACAAGGTGGAGAGGCTCAATTTCGTCCTTGCAAGTTACAACGGAGGGATGGGCCATGTGAGAGATGCCATGGCATTGGCGGAAAAGCACGGAGCCGACAAATATGTGTGGGACGATGTGGCGGAATATATCCTCTTGCTCAGCAAGCCGGCTTATTACCGTGATGCCGTTGTCAAGCATGGATACATGCGTGGCACGGAAACCTTCGCCTATGTCACCAGCGTCAGGGAGAGATACGAGGAATATGCTGGACTGAAACTCACAGGCAACCAATACGGGGCTCCTGAAGCCGCAGGATATGCCGGAGTAAGCACGGAACCTACGAGAAGGGTGGCAAAAACCAACAGATTCCAAATATAAGTCCCAACTTCAGGACAAGCCTTCTGTCCCGTTTGTGGCAATTCATTGCCGCCCACATCCCCCCTTCCCCGCGAGGCGTTATTTCCTTCACGCTCAACCGGCAGTTCCGCCTACTCTGTCATCCCCCGAGTTGTTGTCTTGATGTGTTAAAATCGTCAAAACAGAATTGTTTTTGGTTTTTTATTTCTAATTTTGCCGAGTCTATCAGAGTTTTATTGACTTTGATGTTAGCACCACACCAAGGGAAACGAAATTTCTGATTGCCAAAAACATTGTTAACTTGTTGTAGGCTACAAACTAAACTATTTTTAATATGGCAAAAGGTATTTACAACTATCTCGGTATCCATCAATCATCCAGATTGCATGGTATTTACAGACATTGTTTTAAATCATGTCGTAGAGCGTTGGTCGTGTTTTTCATGGCCACCATTTCAGTTCTTACGTCCTTGGCTCAGACGCCTCTCAATGAAACCGATGTTTACAACCGTCTCATGGAGCGCCAACATATGGCAGGCTACACGGAAGGAACGCCATGGACCAACGATATACCATACAGCTTTGATGATCCATACCTCAATCATGTGGAGTTCGACGGCTATCCAGCTGGTTGTTATGGAGGAGTGGGTTGTTTTGGCTTCATGATGGACATGATGGAGTATGCCTCCAATTATGAATACCCCATACGTATCATTAACGGCACTTACGACAATCTGCCAGAGATACGTGTGGGAGATGGCATCCGACTCAATAACAACGGCCATTCCGTGGTGGTCCTTGAGGTACACCCTGATGGTCATACAGTAACAGTAGCCGAGGGCAATTTTAACAGTTCTGTGCACTGGGGGAGGATAATAGATTTGGCTGACCCAAATAATGGCTTTTACTATCTTGCCACATTCTGGCCGGAGCAAGAGCCTGCCGAGCCCATGGCCATCACCATCGGTGAATCTGGCTACGCCACCTTCTACTATTCCAACAGCGCATACACCATTCCAAACGGCGTGGAAGCCTTCACCGTGGAGGGCATCAGCGGGAATACCGTTAATCTCATGCCTCTCGCCGGCATCATTCCCGCAGGATATGCAGTAATACTTGAGGGTGAGCCAGGTGAATACACCTTCGAACCGACCTCGGAGGAGGGCATTTTCGTGGAGAACATGTTGCGTGGCACCGACGAGAAGGGTATGATAGCACTTGAAGACCAGAATTGCAAGTACTACATGCTGAGCGCCAAGGACGGCAAAGTAGGCTTCTACTATGGTGCAAAAGATGGCGGCGTCTTTATGAATGAAGCTCACAGGGCTTATCTTCCCGTGCCTGTGTCACAGTCGCAAGGAATCAACTGCTTCACCTTTGACTCAACCACCAGCATCTACAATATGCAGGCCGCCGGTGAGAATACTGACCATGCCATCTACAACCTCTCTGGCCAGCGTGTCAGCGACTCCTACAAGGGTGTTGTCATCGTCAATGGCAAGAAGGTGCTGAGAAAGTAACCGGTTTATGATTGAAATACGAGGTTGAGCCATCATCCTCTCATAAAGGAAAAGGGAGCAAGCTTGAAAGCTTGCTCTCCTTTTTTCAAAATTAGGGTGTCCAATTTGTTGTATTGACTTTTAATCAAAGACTCCACCCCAGCCCCTCCCCTCGAGGGGAGGGGATATGCGCACCGATTGTTGGACGAGACCCTCCGGGAAAAAGCGGCAGAGCCGAGCGGCAATTGACTTCCGCTTCGCACGTCGACCTACGGTTCCGGCAGAACATCCTTGTCGGCAGAACTTCCTTGTTGGTTAATCAGGCAGAAGAACGGGATGATCAGCGCTAGAATAGTTTGGCTAGGTGCCATACGAAAAAAACCAACGGGTTGACTTTCTCAACCCATTGGTTTCCAATCTCTTACCTTTTGAGCGGAATACGGGAATCGAACCCGCCTCCTCGGCTTGGGAAGCCGATGCACTACCGATGTGCTAATTCCGCGAACCTTTTTTTGAGCCGATACCGGGACTCGAACCCGGGACCTATTCATTACGAATGAATTGCTCTACCAACTGAGCCATATCGGCGGTTTCTATCCCTTTTTCGTATTGCGTCTGCAAAGATAGGCTTTTTTTTCTTTCCTACAAAATTTTTTGAGAAAAAACTTTTTCCACTTGAAAGTTGTTACTTGGTTTCTTCATCTCTACAACGAGGTCACAGCTACTGTAAAAAAACGAACCGAACTGGCCGATTATCTCGGCAAGCCCGCGGAAGCCGCCGTCTGGCGTGAGAAAGCCGATGAAATCCAACAGCTTATCCGTCAATATCTCTTCGATCCGCAG
>JAFWSS010000090.1 GCA_017524385.1 Prevotella sp. | reverse complement strand
GACCGATGCGGCCCGTAGGCGAAAGGTGATGAATCATGTGCTGCATCCAGGCGAAGTTGGCGGTGCCGGCTGGCGCCAGTCCGAACTTCCAGCGTGGGTCTTTCTCCAGTTTGTCTGCTCCCCAGTCGCTGAGGTTGAACGGCGGATTGGCCATGATGAAGTCGGCCTTCAGCGTGGGGTGCTGGTCGTTAAAGAAGGTGTCGGCATACGACTGTCCGAGGTTGGCTTCCAGTCCACGGATGGCCACGTTCATGTGCGCCATCTTCCATGTGCTGGGGTTGGCCTCCTGACCATATACGCTGATACCTGACAGTTCCTTCTGGTGGTTTTTGATGAACTTGGCGCTCTGCACAAACATGCCGCCCGAACCACAGCATGGGTCATAGACACGGCCTTGGAAGGGCTGCAGGATTTCAACGATGGTGCGTACGATGCAGCTGGGCGTATAGAACTCGCCAGCATTCTTGCCTTCCATCGATGCAAACTTCTGCAGGCAGTATTCATAGACGCGACCCAACAGGTCTTTCTCGTCGCCAGAGGCATACATTTCAATGTTAGAGAAGAGGTCAACCACATCGCCCAAACGGCATTTGTCCAACTCGGGGCGGGCATAATTGCCAGGCAGCACACCCTTCAACTTCGGGTTCTCACGCTCTATGGCCTGAAGTGCATCATCAATGACACGACCTACTTCAGGTGTATGAGCAGCCAGGCTGATGACGTTCCATCGAGCCTCCTGCGGTACGAAAAACACGCCATCGGCCTCGTACTCGTCCTTATCCTCCACATCGGCATATTCATCTTCCGACAGTTCTTTGAACTTCACTTCAAACTTGTCGCTGATATACTTCAGGAAAATCAGTCCGAGCACCACGCCTTCATACTCCGAGGCATTCAGGTTGCCACGCAGTTTGTCGGCTGCTCGCCAAATCACTTCTTCAAAACCTATCGAGGTCGTATTTTCGTTCTTTTTCTTTGCCATTTTACTTGTATATTATAAGGCATTAAATTATTCTGTCCACAACAAATCATCAACACTCACCTCTAAAAGTTTTGCGATGAGGATGAGATTCTCAACATTAGGTTGAGCCACATTCGTCACCCACTTAGACACCATAGCGGGATCTTTTCCCATCAGCTCGGCCAGGCGTTTGTTCGTCATGTCTTTTTCTGCCAATACCACCTTCAGGCGGTTCAAGCGTTTGCGTTCCATCAGTTACATTTTATTTCAACCACAAATATACTCATTATTTTTCAAAAGCAATGTTCTTTTGGTTAAAATCTGCCATTATGAGGCATGAAAATGTCAGACGATATATATGGGATAATCCAGGCATCGTTGGCTAACTAATAGAAAAGCCTAAGAGACTGTGCCTTTTTTGACACACCCTCTTAGGGCAAGTATTTTTTTACTTCACCATCAGCACTGCCATCGCCAACAATCCATTGAGGAAAATGGTGATAACGATGCAGAGCATCTTGATCTCAGAAGTCTTCTTGTCTATCCGCGTCTTTTGATTTTGGTGTCTGCGTCTTGTGAAGAGCAGCCCTTTCACTTAACTTGAAAGGAGAGGATGGCTATCGATGGCTCAATTTCGTCGTGTCGCCGCAACGGATGCCAGCATCGATAGGACGAGGACACCAAAAATGAATGCCAGGCTCGCCAATGTGGGAACCTCGATGTGGGGCACGTGGAGATGGAGGCCCACGAGTTCGCCAAGGGCATTGATATACTCATTCATGGCCAAGAGCATCTTCAGGCCGACAAAGATGAGAATGATACCGAGGCCGTATTTGAGGTACTTGAAATACTTGGCAACGGCAGCAAGTGCAAAGTAGAGGGCACGGAGGCCAAGTATGGCGAAGATGTTGCTCGTGAGCACAATGAACGGGTCGCGGCTGACACTGAAGACGGCAGGGATGCTGTCAACGGCAAATGCCACGTCGGTGGTCTCGATGACAAGCAGGGCGACGAAAAGTGGCGTGGCCAAACGCCGTCCTTTCTCGACAACGAAGAAATGGTCGCCGTGCATCTTGTCTGTCACGGGGTAAATTCGTCGGAACCAGCGCACGATGATGTTCTGCGACAGGTCGGTGTGCTGCTCGTCGTCATGGACAAACATCTTCGCTCCCGTGTATAGCAGGAACAGGCCGAACAACCCCAGCACCCACTCAAAACGTTCCACCATGGCGGCACCCGCAAAGATGAAGATGCTGCGCAGCACGAGCGCACCGAATATTCCCCAAAACAACACCTCATGCTGATACTTCCGCTCCACGCCGAAGAACGAAAAAAGCATCAGGAACACAAACAAGTTGTCCATCGACAGAGATTTCTCTATCAGATAGCCCGCAAGGAACTCCATCGCCTTTTCGTGGGGCTCGACGGGATAGAACAGATATATGCCTGCGCAAAATATCAGTGACACCGCTATCCAGACACCTGTCATGCGCAAAGCCTCGCTGATGTTCACCTCGTGCTGCCCTTTCTTGCCGAACATCCTGAGGTCTGCCACCAGCATCAGCAACACCAACACATAAAAAACAACCCAAGCCCACAAGGGCATTCCCATTAATACCATTGTCATTATCCGTCTATTTGCCAAACCGGGCTTCTACGACATTGACAACGTAGTCGCCGAGTTTTTCCAGTTCGTTGATCATATCCATATAGAGGGTGCCTACGCTGTAGTCGTATTCGTGGTCGTTGACAGCAAAGACGTTCTCTTCCTTCAGACGTTTCCGCATCTGGTTGATGTCCTTCTCCATGCGGTAGGTCTCCTGGATGTCGTGGTCGGAACGGTGCCCGTGCATCACGGTGTTCATTTGTCTGAGTGCCCTTTCACAGAGGGTCATGAAGGCCTGCAGCTGCTCGTTCTGATGCTTGACGAACGCCTTGCCGGACTCCTGCTTGCGGTCAATCGTCTTGGCCAGTTTGTAACAGGCATCACCGACGGATTCCAGTTCGCTGATCTCACGCATCATCTGGCGGATTTTCTTTTTCGTCTGGTCGCTCAGGTGGCCGTTGCTCACCTGCTCCAAGTATCGCGCTATCTCCGTCTCCAACTTGTCGGTGATGTCCTCCTCATTCTCTATCTGACTGAACAATTCCTTGAAACGCTTAGGGTCGGTCTCTTGGAACAGTGTGCGCACCATGCCAAACGTCTCAACGACTCGCTGTCCGAAAGCAGCAGTTTCCTTCTGTGCCTGAAGGACGGCAATTTCCGGTGTCTGCACGATGTTCGACTGGATGTATCGCAGGCGGAACTCCTCCTTCTGGGGTTGTTCCTTCTTTTCAGGCAACAGCCTGCAGACCACACGCTCCATCTGCGGAACCAGTCCGATGAGGATGGCGGTATTGATGACGTTGAAGCACGTGTGGAACATGGAAAGCACCACAGGCAGTTTCGTGGCCTGTCCGCTCGCGGCAGCATCATAGCCCACCAGGCGGCACACCATGTTGACAAACGGATAGAAAACGATGAGTACCCATATCACACCGAAGACATTGAACAGCAGGTGTGCCAATGCCGCGCGACGAGCCTGGGTATTGGCACCGAGAGCCACAAGGTTGGCCGTAGCCGTCGTTCCGATGTTCTCACCCATCACCAGTGCGATGCCCAAGTGTATGGGCAGCACACCCGTGGAGCAAAGCAGGATGGTGATGGCCATGACGGCAGCCGATGACTGCACGATGCAGGTGATGAGCGTGCCTATGGCGAGAAACGCCAGGATGGTGAGGTGACTCGACGTGTCGAACGAGGCGAAGAACGAAATCACATCCCCGTTGTGTTCCAAATCCATGGCTTTGCCTGCGCCGCTCAGCATGACCAGCGCGAGGAACAGGAAGGCCGTGCCAAACAGAAAGTCACCCACATTGCGCTGCCGCTTTCTGTAAATCAGGACAATTCCTATTAGAAAAAAGGGATAGACAATGGAGGTCAGGTCAACGTTGTAGCCTAAAGACATGATCCATGCCGTAAGCGTCGTTCCGATATTCGCACCCATGATGACCGAGATGGCCTGCGCCAGTGTCAGCAGCCCAGCTGACACAAAAGAGACGGTCATCACCGTCGTCGCCGATGACGACTGCACCGCGCAGGTGACGAGGGCTCCCGTCAACATTCCTGTCACGCGATTGGTGGTCATCTTTGCCAGAATGTGTCTCAACTGAGGTCCTGCCATTTTCTGCAAGGCCTCGCTCATCATCTTCATCCCATAAATCAGCAAGCCCAGTGAACCGAGCAACTGCAACGCCAATATAAAATAATTGTGATTAGTATCCATTTCATATACAATTATGCGGCAAAGGTCTTAATAATTCTTGAGCCCACATAAAAAAACATATTACCATATCATTAAATTTATCAAGTCTTCGGGAAATGAATGAAGGCAAGAAGTCGGCAACCAGGCAGTGCCCAAATTGCCGACATTCTTTTTTTCTGGGATTATTCTCTTTTGTCAAAAGAAAATTTTACGCACCACCTGCGCCTCCTTTCCCTCGAAGATAATGACAGGGGTGACAGGTTCATAGTTCATATGCTGAAACTGTAGCAGTATAAGGGCTACGAACTCCCCATCTTGCGAAGAGCAGAGTTCCGTCAGATAGTTGCCGTTAGGCACTGGACTCGGATGGAAATCGCCAATCGCTTCCTCCAATTTTTCAACGGGTGTCTCAAGAATGCTGCGCAGGCGGTCGCCGTCCTGGGGGGTGTATTCTATCGTCTTTGTATTGATGATGCTTTGTGTTTTTTGATAGATAGCCGT
>JAFWSS010000089.1 GCA_017524385.1 Prevotella sp. | reverse complement strand
TAGGGGCATAAGCCTTTCATCTACAAATGCTTATGCCCCTACAGGGCGACTATGAACATCTTGACACCCAAGGCGTTGCCTTGGGCTATGTGCTTGCTGGCCTTTCAGGCCGCCCTTCGGATACAAGCGGATAATCATTATTTTGAATGCCTACTCTTAATTTTTTCCTCGCCCTAAAAATGAAAAAATAGCATGATTTGGTGGGTTTTCTTTGATATCTCGCATAAATGCACTAACTTTGCCGTGATTTATAGTTTTGAAGTTATGCAACAGACATTGACCATCTACAATACGCTCACTCGCAGGAAGGAGCCCTTCGTGCCCCTCCACGCGCCCAACGTGGGCATGTATGTGTGCGGACCCACCGTTTACGGGGACCCACACTTGGGGCACGCCAGGCCCGCCATCACCTTCGACATCCTATTCAGATATCTCAAGCACCTCGGATACAAGGTGCGTTATGTGCGCAACATCACCGATGTGGGGCACTTGGAGCACGATGCCGACGAGGGCGACGACAAGATAGCCAAAAAGGCAAGACTAGAGCAACTCGAGCCGATGGAGATAGCACAATACTACACCAACCGCTACCATCAGGCCATGGATGCCCTTGGCGTGCTGCCGCCAAGCATCGAGCCACACGCCACAGGCCATATCATGGAGCAGCAGCAACTCGTCAGGGAAATCCTTGCCAACGGTTTCGCTTACGAAAGCAACGGCAGTGTCTATTTCGACGTGGAGAAATACAACGAGAAGCACCACTACGGCATACTCTCCGGGCGCAACCTCGACAATGTCATCAATGCCAGCCGTGAACTCGACGGGGTGGGGGAGAAGCGCAACCAAGCCGATTTCGCCCTGTGGAAGAAAGCACAACCCGAACACATCATGAGATGGCCCAGCGAGTGGAGCGACGGCTTCCCGGGATGGCACTGCGAGTGCACTGCCATGGGTAGGAAATATCTCGGAGCCAAGTTCGACATCCATGGAGGAGGAATGGACCTCATCTTCCCGCACCATGAATGCGAAATAGCGCAAGCCGTGGCAAGCCAGGGCGAGCAGATGGTGAAATACTGGATGCACAACAATATGATCACCATCAACGGGCAGAAGATGGGGAAGAGCCTCAACAACTTCATCACACTGGAACAGTTCTTCACTGGCAACAATCCCACGCTCACACAGCCCTTCTCGCCCATGACAATCAGGTTCTTCATCCTCTCTGCGCACTACAGGGGAACAGTCGATTTCTCCAACGAGGCACTAAAGGCCAGCGAGAAGGGACTCGAGAGACTCCTCGACGGCATCAGCGACATGGCTCGCATACAGACCGCGAAGGAGTCGGACCCAGCAACACACAAACTAGTGGCGGAACTGAGGCAGAAGTGCTATGACGCCATGAACGACGACCTGCAGACACCCGTGGTCATCAGCAACCTCTTCGAGGCATGCCACCAAGTCAACATCATCCTTGACCACAAGGCCGGAATCAGCGACGAGGACTTGAAGGAACTCTCTGAGACCATGCAACTCTTCACCTTCGACCTCCTCGGACTAAGACCGGAGAAGGGAAACTCAAGCGATGCACGCGAGGAGGCTTACGGAAAGGTGGTCGACATGGTGCTCGCCCTGAGGGCAAAGGCAAAGGCTGCCAAGGATTGGGCTACCAGCGACTTGATACGCGACGAACTCACCGCCGCCGGATTCGAAGTGAAGGACACCAAGGACGGGGTGACTTGGAAACTCAACAAATAGCTTTCACCACAACAGACTGCCACCATGAGCAAAACAAGGAAATGCCCCGCTTGCGGGCGAGAAATCTTCATGTACGCACAAGTGTGTCCCTACTGCAAGGCTGAGACGCATTTCACTTCCATCGACGAGGAGCAACAACCGGAAGGCATCGAGGAGGAGGTGACGGCTAGCGAAACCGAAGATTTGGAAGAACACCCTTCCGGCAAGCAGGAAGAGGAACATTCCTCTGACAAAAAGGAAGAGGGGAAGTTGGGGAAGTACATCGGCCACATCAAGAAAGACAAGGACAAGGTGAAGAAGCAATACCAGAAGAAAATCAAAAGCAAGTATTCTGGTTCAACCATCTTGATCACCTCTGTCATCGTCATACTTTCCATCATCGTCCTCGCATTGTACATCGCCAAAAGTTCCATGGAGCAGAATACACTCAGGCTCAGCAACTCCGTTGACAACACGATGAAAGAGGTGCTCGACAGCGTGGAGGGAAGACTCATCCAACGTACCACCACCATCGTGGCCAAATTCCCCGACAAGGAAAAGCATTGCTTGTACTACCTACAGGAGAACCACTTGTATATCTTCGATGCCAAGGACAAATCCAACAAGGAAATCAACCTCACGGAACTCAACGCAAAGGCTACAGTGGATTTCAAAGGAAGCGGAGTGTATAACGCATGCCTCAGCGCCAACCAAAATTACATCGTCATCATCGCGGCCCGCAACGCATCCAACTCGGAGTTCGGACTCTACAGGCTAGGTACCGACCCTGACTACATGACGCTGGAATACATCGACAAGGGAAGCGTAAAGAAAGAGAAAGACGGATATGTCGTGCAGGCGAACGGACGCCAAGCAAAATACAATGACAGTGGAGACAAAACAAGCGGAATGACCGAAACAGAATGGGAGAACATGCCTAAACAACAGGTGGACAACACTCCCAAGAAGACGGTACAGGATAACAAACCCACCAAACCCAAACTGCCCAGCAGGGATGTCATCAACGAAGAGGTAAGGCGCTCGGACATCAGCATCGACATCGACCCGCCATCACAAAAACCACAGAAACCGGAATTGCCATGAAACAATCGATGATGCTCAAAAGGATGGCAATACTCTTGGTCGTGATGGCCATCGGAACCACCATTACCGTCAATGCACAGGCGTTGTTCCAGCACCCTTGGCAAGGGAAACGAGTGGCCTATTTCGGTGACAGTATCACTGACCCGAGAAACAGCGGGTCGCAACGCAAATGGTGGAACTGGCTGCAGGACTGGCTTGGCATAGAGCCTTTTGTCTATGCCGTCAGCGGAAGGCAGTGGAACGACATACCCAACCAAGCGGAGAAGTTGAAGGCTGAGCATGGCGACGACTTCGACGCCATCCTCATCTTCATTGGAACAAACGACTTCAATGCCGCCGTTCCCATAGGGGAATGGTATGCCGTCACAGAGGACTCCGTGGAGGCTGCCGTCCACCGCCCCAAGGCGATGGCCTTGAGAAGGCACCGCATGCCGTCGATGAACAAAGACACCTACCGTGGGCGCATCAACATCGCCATACAGCGAATCAAGGAGATGTTCCCCACCAAGCAGGTGGTGCTCATCACTCCCATACACCGCGGATATTTCTATGGCAACGAGAAAAACATACAGCCCACAGAGGCATACACCAACGAGATAGGCGAGTGGATTGATGCCTATGTGGAGAGTGTCAAGGAGGCTGCCAACATCTGGGCCGTACCTGTCATCGACCTCAACGCCACGTGCGGATTCTACCCTCTTGTGAAGGAGCATTCCGTATATTGCCACAACGAAAAAGACGAACTCCATCCCAACGACAACGGGCACATCCGCATGGCTCGCACAATGATGTATCAGCTCCTCGCATTGCCCTGCACCTTTGAGTGATCATAAAGGCTCTAGTATGCCTAGAACTCCTGGAGCCTCCTATTACCTCCTAAAATAAAAACCTCCTACCCCCGCAATCTATGAAAAAAAGTACCTTCTTGACGGCTCTTGCCCTCATGCTCGCCCTCACCATGACCGCACAGGTGAAACCACAAGGCGTGGAAGACGTGAACAAAGTGGTGGACAACACCATCGACAGCCTTGAAAAAGTCAGACAGGCACGTGTCGTGCCTGGTAGTAGTCGGCGTGGCTCCAATCCCGTACTCTTCCTCGTGGGAAACAGCACCATGCGAAACGGGACTTTGGGCAATGGCAACAACGGACAGTGGGGATGGGGATACTATGCCGAGGATTTCTTCGACAAAGAGAAAATCACCGTGGAAAACCAAGCCTTGGGAGGTACTAGCAGCCGCTCTTTCTATCGGTTGTTCTGGCCCGACATCCGCAAGGCGCTCAAACCTGGCGACTGGGTCATCATCAGCATCGGGCATAACGACAACGGGCCATACGACACCGGAAGGGCGAGGGCCAGCATTCCCGGGGTGGACAAGGACACCGTGCTACATGTCAACGTGCAGGAAATCAACAAGGGCGACACCACCTACCGCGCTGAGGATGTCTATAGCTATGGAGGATATCTCAGACGGTTCATCAACGAGACGCGTGCCGCTGGTGCATTCCCCGTGCTGATGTCTCTCACGCCGAGAAACGCCTGGGAGGACGGACACGTGGTGAGAAAGCCTCATAGTGAGTGGTGCCGCCTCGTGGCGGAAGAACAACAGGTGCCGTACATCGACCTCAACGACATCTCCGCACGCAAACTCGAAACTTTTGGACCGGAGAAGATGAACTACCATTTCTTCGGCGACAAGATACACACCAGCAAGTTCGGGGCGGTGCTCAACGCCCGAAGTGCCGCCGAGGGAATTGCTGCTTGCGACCATCCGTGGATAGCCTTCCTCAAATCGTGCCTCGTCGGAGTGGAACCACCCACGGCAGAGGTGGAGAGGGAGGAAGGCAAGCCGGTGGTGTTCCTCACCGGCGACAGTACGGTGAAGAACGCCGACAAGGACAAGGATGGCATGTGGGGATGGGGTGCCGTGGCATACGACATCTTCGACCCGCAGAAAATCACCGTGGCCAACTGCGCCATGGCGGGACGCTCCTGCCGCACCTTCCTCAACGAGGGACGGTGGGACAAGGTGTACAACAGCATACAGCCAGGCGACTATGTACTCATTCAGTTCGGACACAATGACGTGGGGGCCATCGACAGCCTCAAGGAAAGGGCCGACATCACCGGAACGGCTGATACCTGCCATGTCTACAAACTCAAGTCCAACGGCAGGTACGAGGTGGTCTATTCTTTCGGGTGGTACCTGCGGAAGTTCATCAACGATGTCCGTGAGAAAGGCGCCACGCCCATCCTCGTCTCGCTCACACCGAGAAACATCTGGCGCGACGGGCATATCGAGCGGCGCAACGATTCCTATGGAAAATGGTTTCGTGAGGTGGTGGAGCAAACAGGCGTGGAGTTCATCGACGTCCACAACATCACCGCCGACAAATACGACAAGATGGGTGAGAAGAAAGTGGCTGCTTTTTTCAACCATGACCATACCCACTCCTCGCTCAAAGGTGCCAAGGAAAATGCCAAGAGTGTGAAGACGGGTCTGAAGCAAATCGGGTCGTCGCTAGTGAAATTTTTAAGATAGGTTTTCTTGGATCCTAGGGTTTCTAGTATACCTAGTATTTCTAGTATTCCTAGAATCTCCATCTGAGTTGCAGGGCGAGGTCTGTCTTTGAGGAGTGGTCGATTTGCTGGTAACTGCTTGAGATGTGGTCGCGGTCGAAGTATTTGGTGGTGGAAAGATGCGCTGCGAGGGTGAGACCGCTTCCAAGACTGGCACGAGCCGACACGGAGCACCGCAACCCCTCACCCTCGAAGGAGAGATAGGAATAGGCATACATCACCTCTTGTTCGTAGGCGTAGACACGGCTGTCGTAGTCGTCGGTGTGGAAGTAGCCGATGTTGCCTGTCAGTCGTAGCCAATGGTGTGTGTAACCGATACTTCCCGATGCCATCCATCCCATGCTCTGTTGTTCGAAGTCGCAGAACGCCAAGTCCATATTGGCTCCCATGCGCCAGTTGCCTGCATTCACCGTGCCACTGAGGCGAGCGCGATGGGTGGTCTTCGTGAGCATGGCCGTTTGTTCCGTGTTGTCATATCCCCTCATCTTCAGTCGGTAGCGGGCGGTGAGCGACACCCTGTCGGTGGCATAGCGCACCTGTACGAGGTTGTCCCATGCGTCCGACGACACGCTCGCCTGGTATTTCGCCCAGGGGAAGTAGGCGTAGTCGGTGTAGGCCATCAGTTGCAGTTGACGGGTGGCCTGCCATTTCACCCCCACATACACGCCGCTTTCGTTCTGCACCCTGCCACCCTCGCTGAAACCGTTGGCGCGGATGGCATTGTATTTTTTCCCATAGAACCGATAGAGTGCCATCAGCGATAGTTGCGACGATGGTGTGAAGGCCAGGGCGTTGGTGGTGGCAATGGCACCACAGCCGCCTGTTGCCGCCTCTCCGTGGAAGGAGAAGAGGTGACCGGTGTAGCCATAGTCGGCACTCACGTTCCAGTGGTTCTTTCCCATGGCATAGTAGCGGCGGTAGGTCACCGACGTGTCGGGGGCGAGCGCCTTGTCATAGGTGGTGTTGACGACGGTGGCCCCTATGCGAAACCCTTTCGTGCGGTAGGCGATATGGCCGCCCGCCGTGGTTTCAGATGAGTTGTTCTTCTTTGCCATTTCCGTGGCGGTGCGATGGTAGCCGTCGGTGACGATGGAAGTGATGGGGGAGGAGGTGTCGGTGGAGTCGGTCTTGCCCAGCGTGGCGTCCACCTTGCGGTAGGAGGCGAAGGCTGTGAGTTCCAACCCGTGTGCCACCTCCACCGTGGCGGCAGCGCCTTGCAGGTAATTGCCAGGGGTGCGTGCGGTGTGTGCCCGCAGACCGTCGGCCTTGTAGCCAAGGGAGGAGAGTGCCGACATCTTCCCCGTGCTGAAACTGTTGCCCATCACCAGTCCCATTCCAAAGGAGGCGCGGTAGCGTCCTAACACGAGGGTTTTTACTTTTCCTAGTCGGTGGGCTTCTGCAAAAAAGGAGTAATAGTCATAACCCATGCTGTTCTTGTTGGCGAAGAAGGGTTCTCCGGCATCCTGTGCGCCAAGCAGTCCTATGCGCAAGCGGTCGGAGTAACTGAAATTGTATCTCACGGTGTGGCGGTAGGGATAGCCGAGATAGCCTTTCTTGTCGCCATGTCGCTCATAGAAGGGGATGTTGAAGTCGGCCACCACGTCGTGACGCCCGTATTTCAACACGTCGATCCAACGTGGCGTGGTGCGTGGCTTCTGTTCGCCGCAATAGACGAAATGGGTGAGGAGACAGCGGGTGTGGTAGTCTATCGATGTCACCATCGCCAGTTCGCCCAACGTTTTCATTCCACCATAATAGTAGATATAGACTTGCAGGTCCTCCACTTGTTGCTCGGTAAGGAAGGGGAACTGCAGCAGTTGTTCGCGTGTGGCGGTGTTGATGTCGAGGGGGTGTTGCTCCAGGTCGCAGAGCATCTCGTAGGTGTCCTCCCATTCCGCCCTCTCCACATCCTCCTGGGTGGATAGTTCGCCGAGCAAGGCCTCCCACGGACGTTGCTCCTGGGCGGCGGTAGGCAGGACAACGAGTAGGAAAAGGACAAATATGGTCTTTCTCAACATTCGCATGGCATCAGAGGGAAAACAAAGGCAAAGATAGTGCAAGCCGAACACAATGCAAAACAAAAAGGCCATTTTTTGTTTTCATACAAAGACATATAGACAATTAATGGATGATTCGTGGAAATTCGTGTTGAAAATTTTATTCGCTGAATAGTTGCCATTTAACCTCTTTTTTTACTAATTTTGTCCTCAAAATTCAAGATGGCGGCAAGAGAAGCCGTGACGATGAATAATGAGGCATATAGGATACCATTTACTGGCCATATTGACCATAGCGATATGGGGTGTGACGTTTGTCAACACGAAAGTGCTGCTGCAACATGGTTTGCAGCCGATGGAGATTTATCTGCTGCGTTTCATCGTGGCCTATCTCTGCATATGGACAATCTCTCCCCGGAAGGTGCTCTCGAAATCGTGGGCCGACGAGGGGTTGTTTTTTCTCCTGGGGGCTCTTGGAGGGACATTGTATTTCGTGGCGGAAAACACGGCCATCAAATACTCTTATGTCAACAACGTGGCGTTCATTGTCTGCACCGCCCCTCTCCTTACGATGATCCTTGCCTTCTTTTTCTTGAAAAACATGAAGGCTACGGTTCCGTTGGTGCTGGGTTCTGTCATGGCTTTGGTGGGCGTAGGTGTAGTCATCTATAACGGCCATTTCGTTCTTCAACTAAACCCCTTGGGCGACTTGCTGGCCCTGACAGCTGCTTTCAGTTGGGCGGTCTATAGCATGATCATCAAGAAAGTCTCCTCCCGTTACACTGCCACTTTCATCACCCGCAAGGTGTTTTTTTATGGCATCATAACCGTCCTTCCGATGTTTCTCCTCAAACCTTGGCATTTTCCACTTGAAGGACTTCTGCAGCCAGCGGTAGGCTTCAACCTGCTGTTCCTTTCCCTGGTGGCCTCTTTCCTTTGTTTCCTGTGGTGGAATGCCGTCGTGAAGAAAATCGGCGTCTTGTCCACCAGCAACTATATCTACCTGAATCCCATCACCACGGTGCTGGCCAGCGCATTGGTTCTTGATGAGCCAATGACCCTTATGGCCTATGCCGGCAGTGTGCTCATCCTTGTGGGTGTGTATGTCGCCAATAGGCAATCAAAAGCACCATAGGGGAAAGGAGCTCAAGAAGTTCAAGGAGGATGGGGGGCAAGTTATTTCCATACTCAATGATGTTTTCCCAACAAATTGCAAGTTTTATGCTTGCTTGAATGAAAATAAATCTTTATCTTTGCCATCCTTGATGAATCTTATGAAACAAGAGCCATCATAACCATAAATCACATCAAAAAGAGTTTATGAGTACATTGAAAACAGGATCGACTCTTCAAGGAGGGAAATACAGTATTGTCAAGGTGTTGGGCCAGGGTGGTTTCGGCATCACTTATCTGGCAAGACAAGGTATGTTGAAAAAGAATTTCGCCATCAAGGAATTTTTCATAAAAAATCTGTGCGAGCGTGACGAAAACTCCAAGGTCTATACCTCTTCCGAGTCTGAGATGGTGGCTCGATACCGAAACAAGTTCTTCAGGGAAGCGCAGATGATGGCCAAACTCAATCATCCTGGGATTGTAAGGGTGAGCGATGTCTTCGAGGAGAACAACACCGTGTACTATGTGATGGAGCACATTGAGGGTGAAAGCCTTGCAGACATCATCCATCGTGAAGGCTGCTTGTCTGAGAAGAGGGCCTTGCACTATGTCTTGGAGGTGGCGAAGGCTTTGGGGTATATCCATAAGTTGAATATCAACCATCTTGACATCAAACCCTCCAACATCATGGTGCGGCGGGAAGACAACATGCCCATCCTCATAGATTTTGGTATATCGAAACAATACGACGAACAGAAGGACCAGGTCACCTCCACGCCGCCAGGTGTCAGCGACGGCTTTTCACCTATTGAGCAGTATAGTCCAGGTGGTGTGAGCACGTTTTCACCTCAGTCGGATATCTATGCCCTCGGGGCGACACTATACAAAATGCTGACGGGCAAGACACCGCCCGATGCCTCAACCGTTCTCAATGATGGCTTGCCAAACTTGCCCGGAAGCATATCCTACAAAACGAGGAATGCCATAAAAATGGCGATGCAGCCGAAAATAGGCAACCGTCTCGCAACCGTAAAGGAATTCATCGATTTGCTATCCGAAAAAGAAGACACCACACCACCCAGGCCTGAACCTCACCACCATGCAAATGCCACTTCTGGTAGTGCTTGGAAATGGAGCGTGGGTGGCGGTTTGGTGGGGCTTTGTGTCTTATTACTCTTGGTTCAAATCTACAAACATTTCTTCAACCAAGATTTGCTCAAACCAAAATATGGCGCAGAAGTGTCGTTGAAACAAAAGACTATCATTGACAACCTGGTCGCCAACATGGTTTCCGTGGAAGGTGGCACTTTCGACATGGGGGCTACCATCCAACAGAGCAAGGAAGCTAATATGGATGAGAGCCCCGTCCATGAGGTGACGCTCTCTTCGTTCTATATTGGTCGCTACGAGGTGACTCAGGAGGAATGGGAGGCTGTGATGGGGAACAATCCATCAGGAAAAATAAGACACAAGCATCCTGTGGATTGCGTGAGTTGGTATGACTGCCAGAATTTCATCAGCAAACTCAATGCCATGACACATTTGAATTTCCGCCTCCCAACCGAGGCAGAGTGGGAGTTTGCCGCCCGTGGTAGAAGCAGACATTTTGGCTACGAGTTTGCCGGAAGCAACAATATTGACAATGTAGCATGGTATTTTGAGAATTCACAAAAAGCAGGACTTGAAAATCCTAGTCAAGTGGGTTTGAAAAAAACCAACGAATTGGGACTTTACGATATGACTGGAAATGTGTTGGAGTGGTGCAGCGACTGGTACGGGAAATACAGTTCATCTCCGCAAACCAACCCCCAAGGGCCTAAGTCAGGCACACGCCACGTTGATCGTGGAGGCAGTTGGATAGGCGGTGCCAAACGCTGCCGTGTCACACGAAGGGATTCAACCAAATCTAATGGTAGATATAATTTTCTCGGACTTCGGCTTGCACATCCAGGTGAATGAATGATAACTTGAATCATAGTTACGGAGTTTTTGATACGTTTTTGTTGGAGCTTTACCTCTTGAAGTGAATTTGCACATTCAGAACAATAGCAGCAAGACAATCAAGGTGAAACAGAAAGGATATGATATCTCAACTCATTCCATCTTTTGTAAATACAGAAACACAGAGAAAAGCTCTGTGTTTCTGTGTGTCATAGGATTGTGAGTATGAAATATGAAGTTGAAAACAAAATAAAAACTTTGTCATTCTTTTTGTTTTGCACTCGGCTTTTGCTATATTTGCAGAAAAATTGCAAGAGATGACAACTATGGAGCAGCAGAAGCCAAAGCGGATACCCTATGGGATGCAGAATTGGGAGGATGTGCGCCTTTGTAATTATTACTATGTGGATAAGACTCGTTTCATCCCCGAGATAGAGGCGGCCAACCGTTTCTTTTTCTTCATCCGCCCGCGCCGTTTCGGCAAGTCGCTGATGATGAACATGCTTCGTCAGTACTACGACACCCGTAAGGCACCGCTTTTCGACCGCCTTTTTGGCGACCTGTGGATTGGCCAGCACCCCACCGAGGCACATAACACCTATCTGGTGCTATACCTCAACTTCTCTGTCTTCTCAGGCGATTTGGAAGGGTATAAGGAGCGTATGGACGGTTATTGCCGCATACAGTTCGAGGGATTCGTGGAAGACTATGCCGACCTGCTGCCGGCCAACGCCCTTGAGTTGCTCCGCGCAGAGAAAGGCGCTGCCAACCAGTTG
>JAFWSS010000088.1 GCA_017524385.1 Prevotella sp. | reverse complement strand
TCCCCATCGGAGAACGAAAACTGGAACTCAGTGCCGAGTACTACCACACTTTCTTCCAGCACCAAATGCTCATCGATATGGACAACAACCCACATGCGGTCCATTTCACCAATCTCGTGGGCGACAGTTACTCCCACACCTGGCAGGCGGAGGCCACCTACCCGCTGTTCGAGGGCTTCACCATCACAGCAACCTACCGCTACACCAACGTCAAAGCGACCTACGGCGGAATTCTCAGGGAAAAGCCTCTCACCAACAGATACAAGGGGTTGATAACCGCCCAGTACAAACCTGGCTTGGGCAAGTGGCAGTTTGACGCCACCCTGCAGCTGAATGGCGGCGGGAGGATGCCAGACCCTTACACGACAGCCGACGGGACAATGTCATGGGCCAGCCGCTACAAGGGCTACGAGCAAGTGAGTGCACAGGTGACCCGCTTTTTCCGCCATTGGAGCATCTACGCCGGTGGCGAGAACATCACGGCACGAAGGCAGAAGCATCCCATCATCGCCGCTGCTGACCCCTGGGGAGCGAACTTCGACGCCACGATGGTATGGGGACCCATGCACGGGGCCGTCTATTACATAGGAATAAGAATGAATTTCAACAAGTATTAAAACGATATGAGAGCAAAAGCATTATTCATCGCATTGGCACTGGCTGTCTCCTGCTTTGCCAAGGACATCAAGACCGTAGTGTTGACCACCACGCCAGAGATACACTGCACAGGCTGTGAGAAGACAATCAAGGAGAATATCCGCTTCGAGAAGGGTGTCAAGAGCATCAAGACCAACCTCGACGACAAGACCATAACCATTGAATATGATGCCGACAAGACCGATGTCCCCACCATCATCAAAGGATTCCAGAAAATCGGATATGAGGCCGTAGAGGTGAAGCCTGCCACCAAGAAGGCCGATGTTGATGCAGAGACAGGTGCCACCAAGGTTTCAAACAAAAAATAAGGAAATGAATTTCATATTCATATCGCCACATTTCCCGCATACGTACTGGCAGTTCTGCCAACGGCTCAGCCAGAACGGCGTGAGGGTGTTGGGCATAGCCGACGCGCCCTACGAACAGTTGAAACCCGAACTGCGGGAGTCGCTGACAGAATATTACCGTGTGGACTCGCTTGAAGACTACGGCGAGGTGTATCGGGCTGTGGCCTACTTTGCCCACCGATACGGGCGAATAGATTGGATTGAGTCCAACAACGAATATTGGTTGGAGCAGGACGCCCGTTTACGCACTGATTTCAATGTGTGCACTGGCATCAAGTCTGACCGCATCAAGGGTATCAAGGAAAAGTCGGCCATGAAGCGTTACTACGAAGAGGGTGGCATTCCAACTGCCCGACAGATTCTGGCATCAGAAGGCTATGAGGCTGTATGTCATTTCGCCAGGCAGACAGGCTATCCTGTAATCGGCAAGCCGGACATCGGCGTGGGTGCCAGCGGGACATACAAGATAGACAGCGACGAACAACTTAGGGCGTTCTTCGACACTGTCGGCAAAGGAGTGGGAAACTACGTGGTGGAGGAGTTCATCACAGGCGACATCTGCTCTTATGACGCCGTGGTCGATGCACAGGGCAATGCGCTCTTCGAGTCGATGACCGTGTGGCCGCCGTCCATCATGGATATCGTGAACCTGCGGCTCGACCTCGCCTATCATGTGGACAGGGACATGCCTGAGAATCTCCGCACATGGGGACGCCGCACGGTGAAGGCTTTCGGCATAGGTAGTCGCTTCGTACATCTGGAGTTCTTCCGCCTTGACCGACGGCGCGAGGGTTTGGGCGAGGAAGGCGATTTCGTGGCTTTGGAGGTGAACATGCGTCCTGCCGGCGGTTATACTCCCGACATGATCAACTACGCCCATTCCACCGACGTCTATAAGATTTGGGCCGACATGGTGGCATTCAACGAGAGCCGCACCAACTTGGGTGAACAACACTACTGCGCTTTTGCCAGCCGCCGCGACATCTACCATTACGTCCACAGCCATGACGAAGTGCTCGGCCGATACGGCGACCGCATGGTGATGTGCGAAAGGATGCCGGAACTGTTCTCGGCAGCCATGGGACAACAGATGTACACAGTGAGGCTCGACAGCCTCGAAGAAGTGAAAGAATTTACAGCATTCGTACACGAAAAATTGCAATGAAAATCAATTATATCAAGAAATACAGCGCCGCCCTCGGGCGGGAAATGGAGTACAAGACTTACGGCACCAACGGCCATCCCGTGCTGGTGTTTCCGTCACAGGACGGACGGTTTTACGACTACCAGGATTTCGATATGGTGGGTGTATTGTCAGGTTATATCGACCGTGAACTGATACGTCTGATATGCGTCGACAGCATCGACCGCGAGACGTGGTCGGACATTCAGGGCGACCACCATCGCCGCATCGAACTTCATGAACGGTGGTTTCATTATATTGTCGATGAACTCATTCCAGAAGTCAGGCATCACGACAATGAGACCTTTATCGTCACAGGGTGTAGCATGGGCGGCTTCCATGCAGGAAACTTCTTCTTCCGCCGCCCCGACCTCTTCGACACGCTATTGGCTCTGAGCGGCCTCTACTACGCCGGTTACTTCTTCCCGAACTACAGCGACCCCCTCATCTATGACAACTCACCCTACGACTTCCTGCGTGGCATGCCTGCCGACCACCCCTATTGGGATGTCTATCGCCATCGCAGCATCGTGATGTGTGTCGGGCAGGGTGCCTGGGAGGACGAGTTGTTGGAGAGCACCCGCCAAATGGATGCCCTTCTCAGCGAGAGGAAGGTTCCCGCATGGATAGACTATTGGGGACACGACGTAGCCCACGACTGGGCATGGTGGCGTAAACAGATAGTCTATTTCATGGGGCACCTGTTGTCTGAAGAAACGGTGGAGTATATGATTTAATGCTGGTTGCTTAGGATGTCCTTCGCAAACATGCCGTGGAAACTCAAGAGTCAAATTCTTTCTTCATACATCAATCACCCTGACGTGGC
>JAFWSS010000006.1 GCA_017524385.1 Prevotella sp. | reverse complement strand
TATCCCCTCCCCTCGCAGGGGAGGGGTTGGGGTGGGGTGAATAAGTCTTGAAAAACAACAAGTTACAGACCCCACCCCTGCCCCTCCCCTTGAGGGGAGGGGATAGCTAACACCGATATTTGCTCAAACAGGACTTTATAAAGTGGGCTCAAGATTGAAGATTGAAGATTGAAAATTGAAAATTGAAGATTGAAGATTGAAGATTGAAGATTGAAGATTGAAGATTGAAGATTGAAGATTGAAGATTGAAGATTGAAAATTGAAAATTGAAGATTGAAGATTGAAAATTAAGTCCGACTTTTCTGATTTGGAATGAAAAAAAGCAGAAAGTTCAAAAAAAGCGACAGTTTATGTCGCTTTTTTTCTAAATAAACCGTATCTTTGCAACTGCAACCAACCCGTCTAGTCCTTCTAGGACATCCAGGGATTCCTGAATTACTAGGACATCAAGCTTTTTTACAAAAAAAATCATCAAAACTTCACCAATATGGAATCAAAAGCAAGACTCTACACCTTGAATTATGACGAGGCAAAGACCTATATGTGGGCGGCAGTGTTTGTGGCCTGCAATTTCGTCCTGCCTCATGTGTTTCACCTTATTCCTCAGGGTGGCATCATCTTCGCCCCGCTCTCACTGGTGATTCTCGCCGGAGCCTACAAGTTCGGTTGGAAAGTCGGTTTGCTGGCAGCCGTGGCATCACCACTGTTCAACCACGTATTGACCGGACAACCCGCATGGGGCATACTTGGAGTGATGACACTCAAACTCGCAGTGCTGGCCCTCGTCGCCGGACTCACTGCTCAATATTTCAAGAAAGCGACGCTGCCATTGCTCGTCGGCGTGGTGTTAGTGGCAGAAATTCTTGGCGGACTAGGCGAACTGGCCTTGACAGGCGGCATCGAAGCCACTATTCAAGACTTCACTGTGGGATGGCCCGGCCTGCTGTTGCAAGTGATAGGCACCTGGCTCTTCTGCAAGTTTTTATAAGAGATTTTTATAGGAGATAACAGGAGGTCTTAGGAGATGATAGTATCTCCTAAGACTTTCTAGTATTTCCTATTTATTATGAGTTTTTAGAAACCGGCATTCTGGCCCCATTCTATGACAAGGTGGTGGAGCATGGTGGTGCTTTCGCCACACGAACCCGTGTGCTGCAGGCAGAACCCTCCGAAGTTGTTGGGGGTGACGGTGGCGGAGAGATTCACTTCGGTCTTCAATGCCGGGTCTTCGGGGACAGTCAACGGCGTGTCGGTGACAACCCTTGCCGAAAGCACATTGCCGATGCACTTGATGTTGATGTGGCACCCCGTGCGGTAGCAGGTGGCACTCACGGGTTCTCCGATTGCCGTGGTGACACCATTGTCATATCGCATGAGTTGGAAGTCCACCGCCTTGGAATACTTGGTGGTGCGTATGATGCGCAGGGCATACCCCGTCAATGTGCGGTTGTCGAATTTGATGCACACATCCATATACTGTCCTGTAGCGCTGCCAAAGCCCTGGCCTGCGGTCTTGGTGGGATCCACGTCGAGTGTCACCTCCATGTCGCCACAGGCATGCTCGATGGGCGTGAACATCATCCTCGCCCCTCTTTGTGCTTGCAAGAGACCTTTCCCCACTGCGCCGTTGAACCCCTCTCCATATTCCCACATGGGGCGTGACGGGTTGAAACTCCAAGGGAACTCTTCCGTGTCGATGGGTTTGTATCCATCCACTGTCCAAAACCCTTCCTTGACGAGCGGTTGCCATTGGCATGGGAAGTCGTGGAAGTCGGTCTCCAATCGTCTCTCCATCACGACATGTTTCTTTCCCACCTTTCCATAGACCACGTCGATAGGGTCACCATACTCGCTTCTTGCCTGTCGCAGCCTGACCCTCGCCATCAGCACCTTTCCTACCTCGCCACCCTTGAGTCGATATTCGCACAATGGCTTCCCTGTGGTGACAGCTACGGGGATGGCTCCCTTTCCTTTCCTGTCGTCAGCAACATACCAAGTGACGTCTGAAAAGTCACCATGGGTGTCGTCTGGCAAGTAATAATGCAAAGTGGCTAGGCCATCCTCCACGGTGATGCGCGGTTTTTCTATCAAGAAGGGAGGTAAGAGAGGAACGGCATAGAGGGTCACTTGCGCCGCCGCCTGCAAACCCTCCTTTGTAGCAGCCACCACAGTGACGGGAAGCGGGGTGTCGCCATCATAGGAAGAGACAACCAAACACGTGCCGTCGCCATGGTCCACCAGCTTCACAACATCCCTGGCATCCTCCTCCAGCACCCTCCATTCCACCTTGCTGTCTTCCTTGCTGGCATAGCCCCCGTGTCGGAAGGCCATGACCTTCAGCACCGCTGATTCTCCAAAGGTATGGGCGGCACTCTCGCGCGGCGTGATGGAAAGAGAGGTGTTTTGCTGTTTCACGTCAGTACGACCGGTCTGGCCTGTACGCCCCTCCCCTATCGGGCACCATCCATCATCGCCCGAGAGCAGTTCATCGACGCAGTAATCTCCATCCGACTTATAGGTTTCCAGCATCGGCAACCGACTGATGTCCACGGTGTTTTCAGGATGTTCCTCCCCCACGAGCAAGGGCTGCCCGTTGAGAGTGACGTTGCTTGTGTAGCATCTCATCCAAGGTGTAGGATAGGGGGTCCATCCCACCTTCACCGGTGTATCGGAATGGAAGCGGCAGTCGATGAGTGTGAGAGGCCCGGGAGCCTTGCAGAAATAGGCGTTGCCGCTGGCTCCACGGAGGTGGAAGTCGCAGTCGAGCATCACCGCCCCCGCCGGGTGTGTGGTGTAGAAAGGCTTTTGTCCGTAAAAGTCGAAATCGCAATGGAGATAGACACCATTGCCAGTGAGTGCATCGTCGGTGCATTCCATATGGCACCTGTCGAAGAGGATGCGCTTCGCTCCGTTGAGAGGGTTCATGTTGAGCCGGCTGACAAAACGCACGTCACGAGCCACCACGCGGTCGCCGTGACAGTAGGCCACATGGGCCTGCGTGATGGCAGCACTGCGTTTCTTCCTTCCCAGAGATGGCAAGAGCGGATATTCCAAATCAACGTTGCAGAAGTTGCCCATCGTGAGACGAGAAACCATCAAGCCATCGCCGTGGAAGTCGAACATGGTGAAATTGCCCACGGCGCCCTGTGTTTGTCCTCGTTGCGAGGCGAGCACCACGTCACGCGGGTCCTCGGCCAATCCTACAAGATGGAGGTTCTGGCACCTGACGGTCATCCCAAAGGGTTCCCTGCCGTTCTCCCCCACCGCCACCCTCGGGTCGTCGGGGTCGTCCACCCAATAGACATAAGGTGCGATGTAGAGCACCATCGGTTCCTCCTCCGTGCCGTCGGTGAAATGGCCGACAGCCTCCTTGAAGTCGTTGAAGAGAAAGGGGGCTGTTTTGATGACATCGTCGGGCAAGGTGGCGTCAAGCAGGAAATGCTTTGCATCGAGGTGGTATGTTTGCCCTTTGAACACAAATCGTCCCGTCTCTCTCACCTCCACGGGAGTGGTCGTGTCGAGAGGACGATTGAGCAACCCTTGTGCTTGTCCATTCAAGGACAAGGCCATCAGAAAGAGGGTTATGATAAGCAACGGCTTCCTCATGGCATGATAGTAGAATGAGACCCTAAAGTCCCCAAAAAACTAAAGTCTAAAAACTGAAAGCTAAAGTCTAAAAACTAAAGCCTTTAGGAGTTCTGTTGATTTAGACGGCGCAAGATGATCTTTCCCAAGTCGCCACCCGCAGTGAATTGCAGCACCTCTGGGTGTTCCCTGATGAAAGAGTCGATATGCCTGATGCGCTTTTCCTCCAGTATTTCGTCGACGGCGATAAGGATGCTGGTCTCCTCCACGTCGCCGAATCCGTCGTTGATGGCAGTGCCGAACATTCTCATGGTAGGACTCAGCCCCATGTAAGCATTGACCAATGGCGGGATGTTGATGCCCAACTTCCTGATTTCCGTGTTGAGGATTCTGTAGTCTTCTCTCAAGTCATCCTTGCACAAGATGGAAGCGAGCATCTCCGGGTCGTTTTCTATCTTGAGCGGAGTCATGGGCGTGATGAGTTTTTCCTTGTCGCCGAAATGCTTGTTGAGGAAGTAGAGGATCATGTCACGCCCCAACCTGTTGTAGGAGGGGTACATGGTCATCTTGCCGAAGAAGTACTTCACGTTGGGCATGATGACAGTGAGGGCGCCCAGTCCATCCCATAGGTTGTCAAGCGCGAAGAGGCTCTTTGCCCCCCTCCTGCTGCTTTGGTAAGGCAGTGTGACGTAAGAGCGAGCCAGTTCCACGGTTTGTGGGAGGTACTCCTTGATGAATTTTTCAGAGAAATGGAACATATGGCTGGTAGCGAGGATGGGTTGACCTTTGCTGTCAAAGTCCACCTCCGTACCAAGTTTGTATCTGTAACCGCCAATGATTTCCTCTGCTTCGGGGTTCCAGACGAGGAGTTGCTTGTAGCAATTGTCCATGACATCGAATTCGTCAAGGTCAAGTGCCTTTCCTGTTCCGCCTCCAGCAGCCCTGAAGACTTCCTCGCGTTGACGTCCTATCTCTCTCAACACGTTGGGTGAATCATGGCAGTCGACAACATAGATTTGGTTGTGACTCTTGTTGGTCATTCTCAACCGCTTTTCAGGAGTCAATTCACTCTTGATCAATTCTTTGTCTACAGGAGGGATGATCTGTTCCATGGGTTAGTTTATATATAAGGTAGTTTCAGAGTTCATATACTTTGTCTTGCACCACTTGCGCCCATTCCGCCGGTGTACGCGACTTGTCGAAAGTCTGCCATGGAATGGGTTTCCCTATAGCCACCCTGAAGGTTTTGTGCACGTTCTTGTACATCTCGTCGACAAGGAACAGCATGGCCAGGTTGACCTTCAGTCCAAGGGTTTTGCACAGGTTGGCGATGCGGTAGAATTTTTCAGAATTGGATCCACCGAAATGTATGGGTACTACATCCCTATGCGTCTGCACGCTTTTGGAAATGAAAGTCTTCTTCCACGGCAGGTCCCTGATGACCCCGTTGGTTTTTCGTGAGCACAGTCCGGCGGGGAACATCAGCATGTGGAAGTCACTGTTGAAACCCGCGTTCACCATGGCAGGGAAGTTGCGGCTCTGATTTCCAGTCTTGTTGATGGGTATGCACAATGGTGCCAGTCCGGGAAGGTTCATCAGCAGGTCGTTGACCAAGTATTTGAATTTCCCGTCGTAATGGCGGCCGATGACTGCTCCGAGAGCCACGCCATCCTCGCCTCCGAGGGGGTGGTTGCTCACAAAGGTGTAGAGTTTTCCGTCATCCTTTGCAGGCAAGTTCTCCTCACCCTCGATTTGTAGCGTCATATCCAGGTATCTCACGCACTCTTCCAACCAATCCACGCCCATTTTGTCGCGACTCTCCCACAAGAACTTGTTCACCTCGTCTTGATGCACGATGCGCTTGAGCCAATTGACAGCGAAGGATGGCACATATTTCGCCTTGGCCCCCATCTTTTCCTGAAGGACCTTCTCTATATTAATGGTTTGCTCGGTTACCTCTGCCATGACAATTGTTTTGCTAATGAAATGCAAAAATAAACAACTTTTTCAAAACAATGGCATTTTGGAACAAAAATATTCAAAAAACAGCATTTTTAGTGGAAAAATGGCATAACGCTCTTGAAGGCTTTAGGTATTAGACATCAAGAACCCTAAAGACTCCAAAGACTTTTTTCAAATTATCAAGACAAAAGATGCCCAACATTTGCAAATGTCAAAAAAAACACCTATATTTGCATGGCAATAGTACATTCACGCTTCTTACCTTACTTACCCTTATGAGAAAAGCCTTTCTTACACTACTTCTGGTAGTCGTGGGCATTATGACTTCATCCGGAGGCCCCGTCACCCCTGCACAAGCCCTGCAGAAAGCCGCTTTGTTCCTCTCATCGAGAGGCACCACCCCCAACCTTTCCATGGTTCGTCAAAATCGTCAAGGAGCGCCCTCGAACCAAGCGACAAAGGAAGCCTGTTATTACGTGTTCAACCAAGGCGACGAGCAAGGTTTCGTCGTCGTCTCGGGCGACGATGCTGCCTATGACATCCTGGGATATTCCGACGAAGGCCATTTCGACTTGACCGACATCCCGGAGAACCTCCAAGCGCTGCTCGACGACTTTGCCGGAGACATCGCATGGGCACGCACCAACGCCGGTTCACCTGCCAAAGCACCCGCCAAAGCACCCGCCACCGATATCACCGTCGCCAATGAAGCCCGGCAGGTCGTAGCGCCGCTCCTCTCCACCCGGTGGGCCCAAAAGTCACCTTACAACCACCAATGCTTCACCACCAGCGGTGCGCAATCCGTAACCGGCTGCGTGGCTACCGCTTTCGCGCAAGTGATGTACTACTACAAATGGCCACGCACAAGCACCACAGAAATCCCCGCCTATAGTTCCTATGACGCCCTGCCGCCAGTCACCTTCGACTGGGCTTCGATGCTGGACTCCTACAACGAAAGCAGCAACACCAGCAACACATCCAACAAGGCCGTTTCCACACTGATGGTGTATTGCGGACATGCCGTGCAAATGACCTACGGCATCGGTATTGCCTCAGGCCCCACATCCTCCATTCCCGATGCCATGTGCAACTATTTCGGTTATGGCAACCACGCGACAGAAGTGAAACGTGAGAAATACGACATCGACGGATGGGACCAACTCATTTATGAGGAATTGGTGGCCGGCCGGCCCGTCATCTACAGCGCATCGACCTCCAGCGGAGGCCACGCCTTCGTATGTGATGGTTTCGATGGACAAGGACTCTTCCACATCAACTGGGGGTGGGGAGGTTTGAGCGACGGCTATTTCCGCCTGCAAGCCCTCAACCCACAATCCCAAGGGACGGGCGGCAGTTCCACCACCGGTGGCTATTCCAATGGTCAATACGCCCTCATCGGCATCAGTCCGCAACCCTTGGAACCATACATCATTGACAGCGACTTCGGCATCATCAACTTAGATTTCACACTGTTAGACGCCAACAAGGCTGCAATAGTGGAAGCAACCGACACCTATGAGGCCGCCAACGGCCTGCGCCCTTTCAGGGTGAAATACCAATACTCCCGAATCGGTCAGGCACCCTCCTACGACGTGGGCCTCGGGCTCTTCGACAGCGAAGGAAACATGATAGACACACGGACGGTGAAAAGCAACTACCAAAGCGCTTCGAACGTCAACTCCAGCAACACGTTCTATCTCACTTCTTTCGGCAGAAACCTCGACGACGGCACCTATCTGGTCAAGGGCATCGACCGTGTCAATGGCACAGAGGAATGGCATCTCAGCAAAAACGCTGACAGATACTACCTGCAAGTAGAAAAGAGCGGCGAACAGGCAACCCTCCATACCAAGGTGACAGCCGACATCTCCGTGAAGCAGGTGACACAGAATTTCGAGACCAACAGCTCATCAAAATGCATCAGGCTTTTCTTGAAAAACAATGGTGGCAGCGACTTCAACTCTCCCATTTACTTTTATACGAACAACCGTTCGGGGAAGGACAGCCTTGCCACCTATGAGACCCCCTACCTTGCCCCTGGAGCGGAAAACTACATCGACTTCTATCTGAATAAAAATGCCGGTACCTACAAGGTGAAGTTCTCCCTGAAAAAAGGTCCAGCCAACATCATCTACTCCAACGATGCCTTCACGCTGACCGACGAGAGTACGATCCCCGTGCTGGACTATGTCTCATCCGAAATCAAGAACATCGATGGCAGTTACATGTATGGCAGCCTCATCGACGGCACCATCACCTTGACCAACAACACCTCAACCGACTATAACAATCAACTGTCGCTGAAACTGCTGAAACCGAGAACTTACAACTCATGGTGGGTGTTCACCGAGACCATGCCCATATACATCCCTGCAGGAGAGACTTCCACCATTCCTTTCCAAATCCCCATAAGCGTGGGAGAGAAATACAAACTTACCATACTTGACTGCAACCAGACCTTCATCACTTTCGCAGCGGCGACGGTGAAAGCGGCATTCGTCACATGGAAAGCCGATGGAGAACGCACCGCGACAGCACCCACGGACACCCTGAACATACCCGACGATGCCGTCGCCGTGAGTTTCGAGGAATTGGGAAGCATAGCCTCCTACACCATCACCCCCAACGACAACCCCAACACCATCCACTACCTCCACCGAAAGGCTTCCGTGCCAGCAATCCTGCAAGGCAGGAACGTGGTGAAAAACCATGAGGCAGAGGACATCTCGCTCATTGACGGCCATGACTTCTACATACCAAAGACATTCAGAACCGCGCATGCCGCCTATGTGCGCAAAACCACCCTCGCCTGCAACGGACAGACAGGGTGGCAGACCATACACCTGCCTTTCATCGTGCAGGCGGTGACTTCTTCAGGCACCACCCTCAACCAACTCCATGATGCCTCCACCGATGAAGGCTATTGGCTGAAGGCATTTGATGGCGATGACGGCAACAACGTGTGCTTCTCCGACGTGGATGAATGGAACCCCAACACCCCCTTCCTTTTCGGCATATCTGCCAGTTGCAAGGACAACGAACTCGTGCTGAGCGCCAACGACGTGCTGGTGCTGAAGACACCCGTCAACAAGATGGTGAGCAAGAACTACCAATTCATCGGCGCCACCGGCTACAAGAACGTGAGCAACGCCTATGTGATGAATGACGCTGGCAATGCCTTCATCCTCACCGACAACGGCAAAGTGGATGCCTTCCGGGCTTACTTCACAGGAAACACTCAACTGACAAATACCCTGACATTGCTGCCTGCCGGCCATCTCATAGGCGACGTCAATGACGACCACACCGTCAACATCACCGATGCAACCACCTTGGTGAACTACATCCTCAACTTCTCCTGCACACAGATCAACGTCACCAACGCTGATATCAACGGCGATGGAGACGTCAACGTGATCGACCTGACAGAGCTTGTAAACATCTTGCTGAATAAATAGGATGTCTTAGGAGGATATGGATTTCCCTAAGACTTCCTAGATTTCCTAGATTTTCTAGATTTTCTAGATTATCTAGATTTTCTAGATTTTCTAGATTTTCTAGATTTTCTAGAACCTCCTAAAAAAGACTACACCCCCAGTTGTGCAGCCACTTGCTCCAACTCCTTGTACCACTCTTCGCCAAACCTGCGAACGAGCGGCTCCTTGAGGAAGCGATAGATGGGAAGATGCAAGAGGTTTCCCTTTTCCACTGCATCCCTGCAAACCTCCCACCTGTGGTAGTTGAGGCCCACGGTGCCATTTGCAAACACCTTCTCGCGAATAGGGTATAGGGCACAACTGACGGGTTTGCAAAACTTGCTTCTCCCCTCTCTGAAAGCCTTCTCCAATGCGCAAAGACACACACCGTCTTCATAGCAGGTGAAGACGCAGTCGCGACCCGCCACGATGCTGGTGACCATCTCCCCGTCGGTGTCGGGATAAGCCACTCCCTGCCTGTCGACCACTGCTTGTGCCGTCGCCGAGATGTCACGCCACACCGTGTCGAGCGACTCCTCCAACTGGTCTATTTCCTCCAGTGTTACCGGCGCCCCTGCGTCACCCTCCACGCAGCATTGTCCTTTACATTTCTCCAGGTCGCAGCAAAAGCATTGCGTAAGAATGTCTGATGACAGCAGGACGTTTCCTACTTGGATGATGGGGGGGACCGAGGTGTTCATAAGATTGAAGATTGAAGATTGAAGATTGAAAATTGAAGATTGAAAATTGAAGATTGAAAATTGAAGATTGAAAATTGAAGATTGAAAATTGAAGATTGAAGATTGAAGATTGAAAATTGAAGATTGGGCAGCCCTCGCTTAATCGCAACTACAAGACCTCGCCATCACCATTGGATGGGGGTTTCCCCGTGGGCTTCCAGGTAAGTGTTGGCTTGGGAGAAATGGTGGTTGCCAAACCACCCCCCACGGTTTGCGGAGAGCGGCGAAGGGTGCACCGACTGCAGCACAAGGTGCCTTTTCCTGTCGATGTAGGCCGACTTGCTGCGGGCATACGTCCCCCAGAGGATGAAGACGAGGTGCTCACGCTCCTTGTTGAGCGCCCTGATGGCCGCATCGGTGAAGATTTCCCATCCCTTACGCTGATGGCTTCCAGCGGCATGCTCCCTGACGGTGAGTGTGGCGTTGAGGAGTAGCACACCCTGTGTGGCCCATCGGGTGAGGTCGCCAGAGGAAGGCATGGGCGTGCCCACATCACCTTGGATTTCCTTGAAGATGTTGATAAGCGATGGAGGCATGGGCACCCCCTGCGGAACGGAGAAACTCAGCCCCATGGCCTGTCCCGGCTCATGATACGGGTCTTGTCCGATGATGACCACTTTCACCTTGTCGAAAGGACAGAGTTTGAAGGCGTTGAAAATAAGTCTTCCCGGCGGGTAGCAGGTGTACCGTGCATACTCTTGTCTCACCATCTGCACCAGTTGGGCGAAATAAGGTTGCTGGAACTCCTTTTCCAGGTGTTCCTTCCAGGAAGGCTCTATTCTTACGTCCATTGTTTTCTGGTTTTCCCAGGAGTCTAAGTTTTCCTTGGGGTACTGGTTTTATGGAGCCCCCGGAGCATTGTTTGCGGCTCCGGGGGCTGTAGATTCTTGAACTATTAGTAGATGAGGTTCTCTCCCGTCATGTCTTCAGGCTGCTCCAGCCCCATGATGTGGAGGATGGTGGGAGCCACGTCGGCGAGCCTTCCGTTCTTCACCTTTGCGCTGTTGTTGTTGGTGACATAGATGATGGGTACGGGGTTGAGGGAGTGTGCGGTATTGGGTGTGCCGTCTTCGTTGATGGCGTTGTCGGCATTGCCATGGTCGGCGATGATGACCACCTCGTAGTCGGCGGCCTTGGCTGTCTCCACTACTTCCTTCACGCAGTTGTCCACGGCCCATACTGCCTTTGCGATGGCGTAATAGACGCCGGTGTGTCCCACCATGTCGCCATTGGCGAAATTCACCACGATGAAGTCATACTGCTCTGTCTTGATGGCATCCACGAGTTTGTCTTTCACCTCATAGGCGCTCATCTCGGGTTTGAGGTCGTAGGTGGCCACCTTGGGTGAGGGCACGAGTATGCGGTCCTCGTTCTCGTAGGGAGCCTCCCTTCCTCCGTTGAAGAAGAAGGTGACGTGTGCGTATTTCTCTGTCTCGGCTGTATGCAACTGCTTTTTACCAAGTTTGGAGAGATATTCTCCGAGGGTGTCTTCCACATTCTCCTTGGGGAAGAGGATGTGCACGTCTTTGAAGTTGGCGTCGTAAGGAGTCATGCAATAGTATTGCAGTCCTGGTATGGTGTGCATGCCAGCCTCAGGCATGTCCTGCTGTGTGAGCACGATGGTGAGTTCCTTGGCTCGGTCGTTGCGGAAATTGATGAAGATGACCACGTCGCCCTCTTGTATGGTGCCATCGACATTGGCGTTGTTGATGGGTTTGATGAACTCGTCGGTCACCCCTTCCAGATAACTCTCCTCCATGGCCTTCACCATGTCAGTTGCTTGCTTGCCTTTTCCTTCCACGAGGAGGTCGTAAGCCTCTTTCACCCTCTCCCATCGCTTGTCGCGGTCCATGGCATAGAATCGTCCCACGATGGATGCTATGGCGGCGTCGTTGGCCTTGCAGACGTCTGTGAGTTGGCTGATGAATCCCACGCCGCTCTTGGGGTCGGTGTCGCGCCCGTCCATGAAACAGTGTACGAAAGTGTTCTTCAGCCCGTATTGCTTGCCGATTTCCACGAGTTTGAAGAGGTGGTCGAGAGAGGAGTGCACGCCACCGTCGGAGGTGAGCCCCATGAGGTGGAGTTTCTTCCCTGTCTTCTGTGCATAGGAATAGGCCGAGACGATTTCCGGATTCTCCATGATGGAGTTGTCACGGCAGGCGCGGTTGATTTTCACCAAGTCTTGATAGACCACCCTTCCGGCGCCGATGTTGAGGTGTCCCACTTCGGAATTTCCCATCTGTCCGTCGGGCAAACCGACGTCTTCGCCGGAAGCATTCAGTTGCGCATGAGGACTCACCGCATTGAGATAGTCCAAATATGGTGTGGGTGTCTGGAAGATGACGTCTCCCTCGTTGTGTTTACCGATACCCCATCCGTCGAGTATCATCAAAAGTGCTTTTTTTGCCATAATTGTGAGTTGTGTTATTTTCTTTTTAATCTATCTTTCTTTTAGCATGCAAAATTAGCACTTTTTTTCCAAAACACAAAACAATATTGGAAATTGAGTCGGATTATTCCGATCACTCCGACCACTCCGACCACTCCGATCACACAAAAAAGGCGCTCCCTGTGCGGAGCGCCTTTTTTTGTGCAAACGAAGAGGTTATTGGATTTCGATAGACCTGGCTACTTTCACCTTTGCCTCCTCCACCTTGGGAAGGTTGACGGTGAGGATGCCGTCCTCCACCTTGGCCTCAATCTTGTTCTTGTCCACGTCGTCCGGGAGGATGAGGGTCTGCTCATACTTGGTGTAGGAGAATTCCCTGCGGAGGTAGTGCATCTTCTCGTCGGCTTTCTTCTCGTCGGCCTTCTGTTCCATTTTCACAACGAGGTTGCCCTCATCATTGATGTTCACAAAGAAATCCTCCTTCTTCATACCCGGCGCTGCGAGTTGTACGACATACATCTCGTCGTTTTCCATCACGTTGGTGGCAGGTGCGGTGGTGCAAGGCCTTGCCGCTTGCATGCCAGCATTCATCAAGTCGTTGAACAACTCGGGTAACCAATCATTTCCGTGCATAGTTCTCATTTTCTTCTTCTCCTATTATTAAGTTTATAAAATATTCTTGTCTTATGGCGCCACACGCTTCGTTGCGCCTTCACTCCATATCTTGCAAGGAGCGTACCAAGACAGAAACAAGGACAAATTGTCACCATTTGACTGACATTTTGTCAAAAACCATTCTGAAAGAGAAAAAAAACACCTTTGCCTACCTTATTAAAGAAAAAAACACTATCTTTGTGGTCATCATACAGAAATGGGACAACCCAAATCCAGAAAACAACACTCAAAGTCGATAAAAATGAGAATTACCTTTTTGAAGACCCACCTGCAGCAATTGGGTCTCCTTTTCATCGTGATGACCACTTGCTGCTGTAGCGGAAACGCCCGCAGCGGTGGCGGCAAAACCTCCGACGAACCCAAAGAGCAGAAAGTGACCTTGCTTTTCGGTGGCGACCTCATGCAACATGAGGGACAGTTCAAATCGGCACACCAGCCCGACGGCACCTACGACTACAGCGGTGTCTTCGACCTGATGGCACCGGAAATCAAGAAAGCCGACCTCGCCATCGCCAACTTCGAGGTGACGCTTGGAGGCCCTCCCTACAAGGGCTATCCACAATTCTGCGCACCCGACGAATACCTGCAAGCCTGCATCGACTGCGGCTTCGACATCCTCACCACATGCAACAACCATAGCGTGGACACCTACGGTCGCGGCATCGACCGCACCATAACCATGATGGACTCCTTGGGCGTGAAACACCTCGGCACCTACCGCAACCAGGCTGAGCGCGACAAACTCTACCCCTTCCTCATCGAGCAGAACGGCATACGCATCTGCCTGCTCAACTACACCTACGGCACCAACGGCATCAAGATACCCAGCCCCTACATCGTCAACCTCATCGACACCGCCGTCATCGCACAGGACATTGAAAGGGCTAAAGCACTCTCGCCCGACGTCATCATCTGCATGCCACACTGGGGCGACGAGTACCAACTGCTGCCCAACAAGACCCAGAAAAACCTCGCCGACTGGATGTTTGAGAAAGGCGTGGACCACATCGTAGGCGGACACCCCCACGTGGTGGAACCCATCGAAGTGCGCGAAGGAGCCGATGGCAAACACCTACTCGCCTACTCCCTCGGCAATATCGTGAGCAACCAGTCACGACCCAACACCTACGGCGGCACGATGGTGCGCATGACACTGACGAAGAAAGACGGCAAGACGACACTCACCGACTGCGGATACAACCTCTACTGGGTGTCGCGACCTGCCGACTGCGGCAACAAGCACGGATATGTGGTCTACCCCGCAAGCCACACCACCGAAGGACTCACAGCAACTGAGCGCACCAAGCGCGAAACCTTCCTCAAAACCACACGCGAACTCTTCGCCAAGCACAACAAAGGCATCGAGGAATACATGCTCGACGGCTCGGAGGCACCGAAAGCCAACGTAGAGAAAAAATAAATTCAACCTTTTGAGTACAACGAAACATATTTTTTGCTATCTTTGCACCAAATAACATCAAATCAACTTAATACCATTCAAACTATGAGAAAGAATTTACGACTATTCATGACAGCACTGCTATGCGCAGTGCTCGGGACGGCTTCAGCTGTAACCGTGACCGACGTTCTGACAAGAGATGTCACAGGCGCGACAGGCAACTCTTATATCGAGTGGTCTGGAAAACAATTAACCTCCGATGCCATCTATGCAGGACAGAGTGCTGGCGGTAACGAAGCCATCCAATTGCGCTCAAACAACAGCAATTCGGGCATCATCACCACCGCCTCTGGCGGAAAATTGAAATCCGTCACCGTGACTTGGAATTCAAACACAGTAACAGGCAGGACGCTCAACATCTACGGCAGCAACACCGCCTACGTCAGTCCGGAAAATCTTTACGACAACAATAGCTGTGGTGAACTCTTGGGCACCATCGTCTGCGGCACCTCAACAAAATTGGAAATAGACGGCGACTATACCTACATTGGCCTTCGTTCTGCCAGCGGTGCCATGTACTTGGACGACATCTCCATCGTGTGGGATTCCAACACCACACCCACCCCTGTTGCACCCAACGCCCCCACCTTCTCTCCCGAAGGCGGCACTTATTATGCGGCAACGACTGTCACCCTCGCTTGCAACACACCAGGAGCCACCATCCACTACACCCTCAACGGAACTAACCCGACGGCCAGCAGCAGCACGTATACCGAGCCGATTGAAATCACCCAAACCACCACTATCAAGGCCATAGCTGCGAAAGACGGACTGACCAGCAGCGTCGCCTCAGCCACATACACCATTGAGGTAGCAGCAACCCTACCCAATATCGCTGCCCTAACCTCACAGACAAGCGGAGGCGACTATACCGTGAAACTCGATAAAGCCGTTGTCACCTACGTCAACGGAAATTACGCCTACATTCAAGACGCCAGCGGCGCTATCGTATTGTATAAGAGCGAGCATGGACTGACCGCAGGACAAACACTCACTGGAACCGCTACGGTGACATTCCAACTACGCAATAACAACCCGCAGATCACCGCTCTCAATGGCATCACCCCCGCTGATGGTACAGCTCCCGAACCTGTTACCGTGGAAGCTGCCAACTGGAACACCCCCATCGCCACAGTATTGAGCCAATATTTCAAAGTGACTGGAGCAACCATCACAAAGAAAGACAGCAAATACTACGTGCAATTGGGAGAAGAGAACGTACAACTTTACGGACAGGGCGAAGCAAAAAACTTTTCTGTTAGCGACCTCAGCGTCAAATACACCATCATCGGCTTCCCTACATTATACAACGACATCCTTGAACTCCAAATTTTCCAGCAACCCATACCCGAAGGCAATGTCAAAGAAGATCCCGAACTGGACTTCGGCGTAAAAAACTTTACAGCCATCATTGGCAAGGAAAATGCCTTCCCCACTCTTGACAACCCCAACGAAGTTGAAGTAACTTACTCTTCAGCCAACGAAGAAGTGGCTACCATCGATGAGACCAACGGCACCATCACACTATTGAAAGCAGGGCAGACCACCATCAAGGCCGTCTCTGAAGAGAATGACCAATACCTTGCCGGTGAGGCCTCCTATCTGCTCGTGGTGCAAGAAGAAGCCATCGCCGGCACCACCAAATTCGAATTGGTCGACGATGCAACGACTATAGCAGTCGGCGACGAAATCATCATCGTCAACGAAGAGAAAACCTTCGCCCTCAGTACTACGCAGAACACAAACAACCGTGCGGCTACAGCTGTCACACTAGAAGCTGATGGCACCATCATTCCGTCAAACCAGGTGCAGGTGATCACCATTGAAGGCGGCGAAGAGAGCATTTGGAACTTCAATGTGGGCGATGGATACCTGTATGCCGCCGGCAAGGACAAAAACTGGCTCCGCACCGAAACGGAAGCCAGTGGCAACGCAGCAGCCAGCATTATAATTGATGAAAATGGCGTGGCAACCATCACTTTCCAAGGCGAAAACACACGTAACACCATCCGTTACAATGCCAACAACGGCGCCCCCATTTTCTCATGCTACGCAACAGATGCCATAACTGGCACACCTGTACGCATCTACCGCAGTACCGCCGCCCCGAAAGCTCCTGCAGATCTAACCTACTCGGCAGAAGAATACGAGGCCACAAAAGACGGGGAGAACACCTTCCCCGTGCTCAACAACCCCAATGGCCTTGATGTCACTTATACCTCCTCCAACGAGACCGTCGCCACCATCGACGCTGAGGGTGTCGTAACACTTATAGGTGCTGGCCAGACCACCATCACCGCCGAATTCTCTGGCAATGATGAATTCTATGCGGGCTCCGCTTTCTACATCTTGACAGTCATCGTGCCAACGACGGACAACGATGACAAGTTTGAATTGGTCACCGACATCGCAACCCTCGCCGAGGGTGATGAAATCATCTTCGTGGGCGAGAACACCATCACCGACGAGGAAGAAAACAGCATCACCTCCTACTACGGTCTCAGCACCAACCAAAAGGCCAACAACCGCGAGGCCGTGGCTGTGAAGTACAATGCCGACGGAACCATCACCGGCAACAACAAACTGCAGACCATCACCCTCGAAGGCGATGTGAATGGATGGTATTTCAACGTGGGCAACGGCTACCTCTATGCCGCCAGCAAGGACAAAAACTATCTCCGCACCGAAACGGAGGCCGACGACAACGCAAAAGCCATCATCTCAAAGACAGAGACAGAGACAGAGGAAGGCACAGTCTCTTCCACCTCCATCGTCTTCCAAGGCGCAAACACACGCAACGTATTGCAGTTCAACTACAACAATGGATCTCCGCTCTTCTCCTGCTACAGCAGCGCTTCGCAGAAAGAGGTGAAAATCTACCGCAAGAATGCTTCCGGCTTCCTCCTCGGCGATGCCAATGATGACGGGCAGGTGAACGTCACCGACGTCACCGTCATTGTAAACTATGTGCTCACCAAGGATGCAACATTCATCAATCTTAGGAATGCGAACATGAATAACGATTTCAAGGAAGATGGCACTCCCGATATCAACATCACCGATGTCACATTCCTCGTCAATTTGATTCTTGAAGCAGGTGGCAGCCATTGATACACCAAGGATGACTTGAGAACCATCAAGACATCCATATGCTTACCATGCCATCCCGCCGTGATACGACGGGATGGTTTTTTTGAAATATTTTTCAACATTTTACATTTCATTCGTTTTTTTTGTTTATATTTGCAATCGTAAACGCACTTGATCAAGACTATAAATAAAAGGAAACTATGAAAAAGATGATTTTATGGATTGCCGCCACAGCCATGGCGATGACGGCAACAGCACAGACGGTGGAGGGAAGCAAAGGCCTCGACAACATCTATTTTGGCATCAATGGGGGCGTGGCCACCAAGGCTACCGGTGTGAAATGGCTTGACAACCTCAACGGCAACGCCGGCGTGCGACTGGGCAAATGGCTCACACCTTCCTTTGGTCTGGCTATCGACGGGACAGCCTATTTCAACAACAAACCTTACATCGAGACAGGGACAATCGTAAAGGCCACCAACGTATCTCTCTTGGGAACAGTCAATTTCACCAATCTCTTCGGGGGATATCCCGGAGAACCACGTTGCTTTGAAGTGGTGGGACTATACGGACTGGGATGGGGACATCTCTACACGTCAAACCATGACATCTACGAACCCACCAACAAGATGACCTCCAAGGCCGGAATCGACTTCACCTTCAACCTTGGAAGTGCTAAAAAATGGCAGTTCTACATCGAACCCTCCGTATCATGGGCTTTCCTCGGCACAAAAAACCAGCCTGCCGTGCAAGACCCCTACAAACTCTCATGGAGCGACCAGCAACCACGCTACAACGTGAACAATGCAGCAGTGCAACTCAACGCCGGACTCATCTATAAATTCCGCAACTCCAACGGGACGCACAACTTCAAGATCTACCGTGGCGTGGCTACCGACAACAGTTATGAAATCGACCGCCTCAACGGCATCATCAACGACCTCAGGGCTGAACTTGCACAGAAGCCCAAGGAGGTCATCAAGGAAGTGGTGAAAGAGGTGACGGTGGAGAACAACAGGGAAGTAAGGGTGGAAAACCTTGTCTTTGTCACCTTCGCACAAGGAAAGTCGCTGCTCACCAAGGAGGCCATGGATGCACTCAACACAGTGAAGGCTGGTTCGCACGTGCAAATCGTAGGAACAGCATCGCCTGAGGGTGACCCGGATCTCAACCAGAGACTCTCACAAGCCAGGGCCGACGCTGTAGCAGCATACCTCAAAGACCGTGGCGTCATCGTCGACGAAGCCATGGGCAAAGGCGTACAAGGAAACACCTCCAACCGCCTCGCCATCGTTTACGTTAAATAATTTATAATTAATAATTTATAATCAATAATTTCTGGAAGCCCTGGTGACGCATAAGGTCCTGGGGCTTCTAGATTGCTAGGACTACCAGATAATCCATGCCCTTATGAGCAAAATCATCCTCATCACCGGGGGGCAGCGCTCCGGAAAGAGTTCTTATGCCGAACGTATGGCGCTTCAACTCTCCCCTCACCCTGTATATATGGCCACCGCCCATGTATGGGACGAGGAGTTCCGGGAGCGAATCCGCCGTCACCAAGAACGCCGCGGACCTTGCTGGACCAACATAGAAGAGGAACGCCAACTCAGCCGGCACGACGTCGGCGGCCGGGTGGTATTGGTGGACTGCCTCACACTCTGGTGCACCAACTATTTCTACTCGGCAGATCATCAAGGGCTGACGGAAGCCCCAGCATCCCCCACCCTCCCCGATGTTGACCTTGTTTTGAAAGAGGTATGTGCTGAGTTCGACAACCTTGTCTCACAAGACGCCACTTTCATCTTCGTCACCAACGAAATCGGATGGGGCGGGGTGAGTGCCAATGCGCTCCAGCGACGCTTCACCGACTTGTTAGGATGGTTCAACCAATACGTCGCTGCCAAAGCCGACACCGTCATCCTCATGGTGAGTGGAATCCCGGTAAGCGTGAAAAAATCGGAACAATCGGAGTGATCAGAGTAATCGGAATAATCGAACAGGAAAGAAACTTCTACGATGCAGAAATCCCTCAATACCTCCAAATGGTATAACAACGCATGGGCGGCATTCATATACTTCACCCGCCTGCCTTTTTACAAGATTTACGAGCCACCCAAGTCTGCCTACCGTGCCGTAGTGGAGTTCTGGCCATTGACGGGGTGGTTGACCGCCTCGGTGATGGC
>JAFWSS010000087.1 GCA_017524385.1 Prevotella sp. | reverse complement strand
CCAGAGGAAGATGTGGGAAGCCCTCTACGCCAAGATGTTCCCCACGCATCCTTATGGCACCCAGACCACCATCGGCACGCAGGAGCACTTGAAGAATCCCTCAATCACCAACATCAAGAACTACTTCAACCGCTACTACGTTCCCAACAATGTAGCCATCTGCATGGCAGGCGACTTCAACCCCGACGAGGTCATCGCCATCATCGACAAATATTTTGGTTCGTGGAAACGTAATGAGAACCTTTCCATACCTCAGTTCGCACCACTCAAGCCTATCACCTCGCCCCAAGACACCACCATCGTGGGCAAGGAGGCCGAATACCTGATGATGGGGTGGAGGTTTGGCAGGGCCAACAGTGGCCAGGTCGACACGCTCAACATCATCAGCAGCATCCTCGCCAACGGCAAGTGCGGACTATTCGAGGTTGACCTCGAGCAGAAGATGAAGTTGATGTCGGCCGGTGCGTTCGCCGATGAGATGAGCGACTACTCGCCCTTCGTGCTGTATGGCTATCCCAAGGACAACCAAAGTCTCGACGAGGTTCGCAAACTACTCCTCGAGGAGATGGGCAAGCTCAAGAGAGGAGAGTTTGATGACAAACTCATCCCCGCAGTCGTCAACAACGCCAAACTCAGTTTCTACCGCTCGTTGCAGAACAACCGCAGCAGGACGAGCCTCATGGTCGACGCCTTCATCAACGAGCAGAAATGGGAGGACGTGGCCAACTACATCGAGCACATCTCGAAAATCACCAAGAAAGACGTGGTGGACTTCGCCAACCGGCATTTCGCCGACAACTACGTGTGCGTGTACAAACGCATCGGCACCGACACCACTCAGGTGAAAATCGATAAACCCGAAATCACCGCCATACCGACCAACAGGGATTTCTCCAGCCAGTTCCTCAACGACATCAAGAACTCGTATGTCAAACCCATCCAGCCCAGGTTCCTTGACTTCGATAAAGACCTTGTCGTGGGCAAGACCAAGAGTGGACTGCCGCTCCTCTACAAGCACAACGATGAAGACGGGCTCTTCACCCTTGCCTTCAGGTACCGCCTAGGCAACGAAAACAACAAGGACTACGATTACGGCCCCTCTTACATGGACTATATCGGCACCGACAAGAAGAGTGTGGGAGAAGTGAAGCAAGCCTTCTACGAACTTGCCTGCGACTACAATGTCAGCGTGGGCAGCTACATCACCACCGTCTCCCTCACCGGACTGAGCGAGAAGATGCCAGAGGCCTTGGCATTGCTGGAAGACCTCTTGCAGAACGCCAAGGCCGACAAGGAGTCGTGGACGGAGTATGTCAGTCTGCTGGCCAAGAGCCGTGAGGACAGCAAGAAGAACCAAAGTGCCAATTTCAGCGCCCTCCGCAACTATGTGACCTATGGCACTTACAATCCCCAACTCAACATGCTTAGCATCGAGGAACTCAACGCCGCCGACCCGCAGCATTTCCTCGACCTCATCTCCAACCTGAAGAATATGGAACACACCGTGATGTACTACGGTCCCATGAGCCAGAAGGAACTTGACAAGACCGTGTCGAAGTTGCACAAGACCAAAAAGAAACTCGCCCCCATCGCGCCAGGCAAGGAGTACACCGAGCAGCCTACGCCCACCAACGAGGTGTTCATCGCCCCCTACGAGGCCAAGAACATCTACATGGTGCAATACCACAACGAGGGTAAGCCTTTCAGCCTTGAGGAAGTCCCTGTGAAGATGATGTTCAACGAGTATTTCGGAGGCGGCATGAACACCATCGTCTTCCAGGAATTGCGTGAGAGCCGCGGACTGGCCTACAGCGCAAGTGCACAGTATGTCACCATGCCACGCATCAACCATCCGGAGGCATACCTCACCTACATTGTCTCACAGAACGACAAGATGATGGACTGCATCAAGGTGTTCAACAGCATCCTCGACACCATCCCCCAGAGCCCGTCGGCCTTCGACATCGCCAAGCAGAGTGCTATGAAGAGCCTGCAGACGGCACGCACCACCAAGTTTGCCGTGCTCAACGCCTACTACAATGCCAAGTTGCGCGGTTTCGATTTCGACATCAACGAGCGTGTGTACAAGGCATTGCCCAGTCTCACCTTGCAGGATGTGGTGAACTTCGAGCAGAAGAACATGGTGGGCAAACCCTACAAATACATCATCCTCGGTGATGAGAAGGAATTAGATATGAAGTCGTTGGAGAAGATAGGCCCCATCCATCGTCTCACGACAGAAGAAATTTTTGGATATTAACACCAACCTTAAAAACAACACATTATGGCAAAGACACCAGATTTCAAGTACGCCCCGATGTTCCAACTGGGCGAAGACAAGACCGAGTACCGCCTTCTGACCCGCGAGGGTGTCAGCGTTGGCGATTTCGAAGGGCACCCGATGCTGAAGGTGAGCAAGGAAGCCCTCACGTTGCTCGCACAACAGGCATTCCACGACGTGGAGTTCATGCTTCGTCGTGAGCACAACGAGCAGGTAGCCGCCGTCCTCAACGACCCTGAGGCCAGTGAGAACGACAAATACGTTGCCTTGCAGTTCCTCCGCAATGCCGAGGTGGCCTGCAAAGGCATCCTGCCTTTCTGCCAGGACACCGGCACCGCCATCATCCACGGCGAGAAAGGTCAGCAGGTTTGGACAGGATTCGAAGACGAGGAGGCTCTCAGCCTCGGCGTCTATAACACCTTCACCGAAGACAACCTGCGCTATTCCCAGAATGCCGCTCTCAATATGTATGACGAGGTGAACACCCGCTGCAACCTTCCCGCCCAGATAGACATCGAGGCCGTGGAAGGCATGGAATACCGCTTTGTGATGGTAGCCAAAGGTGGTGGTTCGGCCAACAAGACCTATTTCTACCCCATGACGAAAGCCACCATCCAGAACGAGGGTACGCTGCTTCCCTTCCTTGTGGAGAAGATGAAGTCGCTTGGCACGGCAGCTTGTCCTCCCTACCACATCGCTTTCGTCATCGGCGGCACCTCCGCCGAGAAGAACCTCCTCACGGTGAAGCTCGCCAGCATCAAATATTATGACAACCTTCCCACCACCGGCGACGAGACGGGAAGGGCATTCCGCGACATCGACCTCGAGAACAAACTCTTGAAAGAGGCACAGAAAATCGGTCTCGGAGCTCAGTTTGGCGGCAAGCATCTCGCCCACGACATCCGTGTGGTGCGTCTTCCCCGTCACGGTGCGTCTTGCCCCATCGGCATGGGCGTGTCGTGTTCTGCCGACCGCAACATCAAGGCAAAGATCAATGCCGACGGCGTGTGGTTGGAGAAGTTGGACAGCAACCCCACCGAACTCATTCCGGAGGAGTATTGCAAGCCTGGAGAGGGAGCACAAGGCATCGTGATAGACCTCGACAAGGGCATCGACGCCGTAAGGGCCGAACTGACGAAATATCCCGTGAGCACCCGTGTGAACCTTAAAGGCACCATCATCGTTGCCCGCGACATCGCCCACGCCAAGTTGAAGGCCCGCCTGGACGCTGGCGAGGAGATGCCCTCCTACTTCAAGGACCATCCCATCCTCTATGCCGGACCTGCAAAGACCCCTGAGGGCTATCCTTGCGGTTCGATGGGCCCCACGACAGCCAACCGCATGGATCCCTATGTCGATGAGTTCCAAGACCACGGTGCTTCGTTGGTGATGATAGCCAAGGGGAACCGTTCTCAAGTGGTCACCGACGCTTGCCAGAAACATGGCGGTTTCTACCTTGGCAGCATAGGTGGTGTCGCCGCGGTCCTGTCGCAGTCGAGCATCAAGTCTATCGAGTGTGTGGAGTATCCCGAACTAGGCATGGAGGCCATTTGGAAGATTGTCGTAGAAGACTTCCCCGCCTTCATCCTTGTGGATGACAAGGGCAATGACTTCTTCAAGCAACTCAAGCCCTGGACTCCCTGCAAGTGATAGGATAGCTTTATGATGCGTGTGAGGTGATGTCGCCTCACACGCATCTTCAAAATCTTGTTACTAATGCCATTCCCTATCAGGCTGATGGAAGGGAAGTGGTGAAGGTAGGCGTAAGTATAAACGCCGAAACACGCACCATTGAGGAATGGGCTGTTGAAGATTGTAGATAGAGGATTGGAAATCAGTAAGTTTTACCGCTTTTCATAATGCCTTGGGCACGAGTCCCTCGATGTATTTGCATAGGATTCCAATGCCTTTGAGGTTTTCCCCTCCTTGTGGTATGATGAGGTCGGCATATTTCTTTGTAGGTTCGATGAACTGTTCGTGCATGGGTTTGAGCACGTTGAGGTATCTCTCGAGCACCATGTCGACCGTTCTGCCACGTTCCACCACGTCGCGCTGTATGTTGCGAATGAGTCGCTCGTCGCTGTCGGTATCGACGAAAATCTTGAGGTCCATGAGGTCGCGCAGCTTTTTGTTGATGAGCGTCATGATTCCCTCAATGATGATGACCGGTTTTGGTTCCACGTGCACGGTTTCCTTCATTCGGTTGCAAAGGATGTAAGAGTATGTTGGTTGCTCGATGGCCTGCCCGTCTCTGAGCATGTTGATTTGCTTGTGTAGCAGTTTCCAGTCGAAGGCGTCGGGGTGGTCGAAGTTGATGTTATGCCTTTCCTCTTCCGTCATATGTGAGGTGTCGTTGTAATAGGAGTCTAGTGGGACGACGGCCACATAGTGTGGTGGCAGTGCGTTGGCAATTTTTTTCACGACGGTGGTCTTACCCGACCCTGTTCCTCCTGCTATGCCGATGATTGTCATGTTTTTTGTAGTTTTTTTATAGTGATTTTTTATAGGACGCTATAGGATGAAATAGGACGCCATAGGCTATGGGACTCTAAGTTTTCAAGAGTTCGAAGAGTTGCATATAGTATTCGGCCTTTTTTTTCAGGGGCAATGGGTATGCCCTGCTGCTGCTTGGCATACGGTACAGGCGCATTTTCTTCCCCTCGAAATCGAAAGCGGTGTAAGACCCCACTTTAGGAGAGGCGATGTTGAAGTGCGCAGTAATGATGTCCGTAGCCTTTTGCCCCGTAGTCACCACGATGTGGCAACACGGGGCATTTTTCAGCAGTGCGTCGATGTCTGTGTTTTGCAGCACTTCTAGGTCTTTGTCCGATGCCGTGTTTCGTGTACGTCTCACCTTCACGGCTGTGTCATAAAGGCCGATGCCCTTTTCCTTGAGCATCGCTTTGATGTCTTCCAGTCGGAATGTTCGCCTCTCCTCGTCCACGAACCAATCTTTGTCGCCGTGCAGGCACAGTCCGAAGATGCGCCACATGTCGTTGATGTAGTTGGGGTAGAAGAAGTCCATTGCCCATCGGTGCCTTGCCGGAGGGAAACTCCCCAGCATCACCATTCTCGTACCCTTTGGAAGGAATGGCAGCCAGGGATGATTCTCTACGTGATTCTCCACCTTATATTATATTGAGATGGTGTTTATTTTTTCTCTTTGATGAGATATACGACAGTGGGGAGGTGGTCGGAGTATCCATCGAGCCAGACACCACTTGCCGTGGTACGTTTTGGCGAGCCTTTGTATCTTCCCTCGTTTTGCAGTAGGTAGTCACGCCTTTGTATCTGGCATTGGTAATAGGTGAGCTCCCTATAGTCTTTCTTGTCCTTTTTGTCCACGAGGTTGTGCGACATCACGATTTGGTCGAAGAGGTTCCAGCTGCCATCATAAGCCAGGGTTCCTGTTCCGCTGTCAAGTATTTTCCACCAAGGGTTGAACATGTCACCTTTCTTTACATCCTCAATTTTGGGTTTAGCCCCCAGTTCCTTGGCCATGCTAAGGTTTTGCGGGTCATCGTTCATATCTCCCATGACAATGACCTTCATCTTGTGGTCGGCGTGCATGATGGAGTCTTTGATGACCTTCACTTGTCTTCCAGCCGACTCGCGGTAGAAAGATCCGGAGAATCGGCTTGGCCAGTGGCAGACGATGATGGTAAGAGGCTCATCGGCCAAAATTCCTGACACTTCAAGGAATCCGCGAGTGTAATATGCGCTGTCCTGTTCCAGTTCTTGGACGTATGGGTGGAGCACGACATCTCTGACGGTGAAGAGTTGCGGGTTGTAGAGCAATGCGCAGTCCACGCCTCTTCGGTCCGGTCCTTCGATGTGTACGAACTTGTATCCTCTCTTGGCGAGTTCGGGTTGAGCCACGAGGTCTGTGAGAGCATTGGCGTTCTCCACCTCAGAGACCCCGATGACAGCGCATCCGATGGGCAGTTTGTCGGTCCCCATGTCAGCGAGAGCGTAAGCCATGTTATGGAGTTTTCGCTCGTATTTGAGTTTGTTCCACTTGTTGGCACCGTCGGGCAAGTATTCGTAATCATTCTTACCCACGTCATGGCAAGTGTCGAAGAGATTTTCCAGGTTGTAGAAACCTATACCATACAGATTGAAACTACGCTGCGCCGACGCAGGAATTGCGAGGGTGAGAAGCACGACGAATGTCAGCAAATGTCTTTTCATATAGCTTTGATTTTAGTTAGCAGTTGTATTATCTTTATGTATGAGGGCGCGATGTCCCTTAGATTTTGCAAATATCGGAAAAAATTTCGATAAAAAAGCAGTTTTTCGAAAAAAATAATCGTACAATTCTTTTTTTTTTAATATAATTTTTGTTACTTTGCAACCAAACAACGTTAACTAACTATTATTGTCTATGCGAAAAATGCTGAAAATAGCAGTGTTTGCACTCTGCTACTCCCCTCTTGCCTTTGGTCAGGAGTTAGACTCACTGGAGCAGACCGGTACGTTGGACGAGTCGGCCTTCACATTCACGGAGGCTCAACTCGGCGAGGATGACGACATGTCACAGAACGTGACCATCCTCACCAGCAACACCAACGTATACGCCAGTGAGCAAGGCTACACCTTCTCTCCCGCACGTTTAAGGTTTCGTGCGCTGAGTCAGAAGTACAATGACGTCTATGTGAACGGAGCGTTGATGAACGACCTCGAGTCGGGTCAGTTCAGATTCTCCAACGTAGGTGGCATCAATTATGTCACCCGCAATCTCGACACAGCGCTGCCTTTCGAGGAGAACAATTTCTCGATGACGAACATAGGTGGCAGCAACAACTACAATTTCCGTGCGAGCCAGGTTGCAGCCGGCAGCCGTTTGACCCTCAGTGCCGCCAACCGCAACTACACGGCCCGTGCCGCCTACACCTTCGGCACCGGCATCACCAACTCCGGTTGGTCTTTCGCTGGTTTGGTGTGCTACCGCTGGGCCAACCCCGGCTATGTGGAAGGTACGTTCTACAACTCCCTTTCATATTATTTCGGTGTACAGAAATTGATGGGCTCCCACTCCCTCTCTCTCTCCACCTGGGGCAACCCCACGGAGCGTGCCTCACAGGGCGCCGGCACCGACGAGAGTTATTGGATAGCCAACAACAGGCAGTACAACCCCTATTGGGGATATCAGAACGGCAAGGTGCGCAACTCCCGTGTCATCAACGACTTCGCTCCAAGCGCCGTGCTGACATGGGATTGGGACATCAATCGTTCTACCAGGCTCACCACGACGCTCCATGGCAAGTATTCCATGTACAAGAGCACCCGTCTGAACTACAACAATGCCGACAACCCCCAGCCCGACTATTGGAAGAACCTCCCGAGCAGTTATTATGATGTATGGGACGTGGACGACACCAACAACCGCACCGACCAAGGCTACCGCGACTTCATGGAAGCCTACAACTTCCTGAAGGACAACAAGTCGGCACGCCAGATTGACTGGGACCGCCTTTATGCCGCCAACCGCAATGCTATGGCGATGGGTGGCGACGCCATGTATTTCGTCGAAGCCAGGCACAACGACAACCTCTATCTCACCCTCGCCTCCACGTTGCACAAGCAGCTCACCAACAAGTCCTACTTCAACATGGGCTTCTCGCTGGGCAGCAACACCGGCAGTCATTACAAGACGATGGACGACCTCCTTGGCGCCAAGGCTTACCACAACATCAACACCTACGCTTTGGGCAACTACGCCTCCAACAGCAACGCCGTGCAGTATGACCTCAACCATCCCAACCAGGTGATTGGCGAGGACGACACCTTTGGATACGACTACGACCTCATCGCCCGCAGGGGTCAGGTCTGGGGCAACTACGTAGAGAATTTCGGAGTACTCCACTACAGCGTTTCCGGAAAGTTGGGCTACGATGACATGCAGCGCGATGGCAAGATGCGCAACGGTATGTTCGCCGACTATTCCTATGGCAAGAGCAAGACCGCCAAGTTTGTCAGCGGCGGTGGCAAGTTCAACTCCACGCTTAACATGGGCGGCGGCAGCACCCTCATGTTCGGCATCGGATACGAGCACAGGGCTCCCCAAATCACCACTGCATTTGTCTCACCCGAGATGAACAACGACTTCGTGACCAACCTGCGCAACGAGCGCATCTTCAGCAGTGAAATCGGATACCAGTTCCTCAACTCTCGCTTCCATATCAACGTGAACGCCTACTACAACTACCTGAGCAACGTGACGGAGTGGCAGAACTTCTACTTCGACGACATCAACTCCTTCTCCTATGTCTCCATGACAGGCATCCGCAAGAAGTACTATGGCGTGGAAGCAGGCGTGGATTACAAGATCAGCTCATCCTTCAAGATCAGGGCCATCGGAACCATCTCTGATGCTAAGAACGCCAACAACGCCAAGGTGAGATACCTGAACTCCACCAAGGCCGTCTACGTGGACGACATCGTGATGAACAAGGGCATGCGCGAGGCCAGCACTCCGCTCACCGCAGCAAGCCTCATCCTTTCCTACAGCTCCAGCGGATGGTTCATCGACCTGAAGGGCAACTACTACGACCGCATCTACCTGAGTTACTCGCCCAGCTATCGTTACCAGAGCACGCTCACCACGATGGGCAATGTGAACAACGACGGCACCTACGACGTACCCGCCCAGGCAGAGGGCAAGGGAGGCTTCATGCTCGACGCCTCCATCGGCAAGAACCTTCGTTTCAAGAAAGGCAGGCAACTCTCCATCAACCTGTCGCTGACCAACATCCTGAACAACATCGACATCTGCACCGGCGGCTATGAGCAGAGCCGGAGCGACTACACCGTGAAGGAGGAGAACGGCCAGACCCTGATGAACAACGTGAGGGCTTACAAGTTCTCGCTCAATCCGAAGAAATACTACGCTTACGGCATCAACGGCATGCTCAACCTCACTTTCAGATTCTAAAACATCCAAAGATATGAAATACATCAGCAACATATTCCTGTTGGCAGTTTGCGCTTTGCTGGCATCCTGCATGGCAGACAGCTACGACGACCCACAGACCCCGGCGGAGGAGGCATACGGCAACAGAGCCATCACCGAAACCAATTGCGTCACCATAGCACAACTCAAGTCGCTATACCATACCACCATCGCCAACAGCGGCATGAAGGAGGTGACCGAAGACTTGCAAATCAAGGGCACGGTCATCGGCAACGACATCGAGGGCAACATCTACAACGAGGTCATCATCGACGACGGCACTGGTGCCTTCATCATCTGCATCGCTCAGGGCGGCCTCTATGGATACCTTCCCGTGGGACAGCAGATACTCATCGACCTGAAAGGACTGTACATCGGAGCATACGGACAGCAAGGCGAGGTGGGTACACCTTACACCAGCAAGAGCGGTTCCACTTACGTGAGCCGCATGAGCCGCTTCCTCTGGGCCAACCACTACAAGCTCATTGGCTCAGCCAATCCGTCGAGCGTCGTTCCTGAGGAGTTCGACCCAAGCAGGATGACCGACCCCAGTTATCTGGAATCCCACTGCGGCAAACTGATGACGCTGAAGGGCGTGGAGATTTCCGCCGCCGACGGCAAGGCCACCTTCGCACCCGACGATGGCAGCGTGGCACTCACCGCCAACTGCGCCAACCGCAACTTCAAGGGCATCAGCAGCAGTCAGTTGGTGCTGCGCACCAGCACCTACGCCGACTTCGCCGGCAACGTGATGCCCACCGGCAAGGTGGATGTGACGGGTATCTTCACCCGCTTCCGCAACACCTGGCAGATTCTCATGCGCACCGAGAGCGACATCCAACCGGCACAATGACCATTAACCTATCAATAGTCAAATAGAAACCAAAAAATACAAAAGATATGAAAAAGCTATTTTATTCATTATTCATCTTGGCTACGACAGCCTTGACATTCTGCAGTTGCGAGGATGTGCCAGCACCTTTCGACTTCCCCTCACAGGGCGGCGGCACACCGACACCCACCATCGACCCCGCAGGAAGCGGCACACAGGCAGACCCCTACAACGTAGCGGCAGCCATCAAGTACACACAAGAGTTGGAACAGGGTGAAGAAAGCCCTACCGACATCTACATCAAAGGCATAATTGCAACTGTTAGAGAGTCTAACGGAGAGGTAGGTTATGGTGCACAATATGGCAACGCCACATTCACCATCTCTGACGATGGCTCAAACAAGGTGACTTTCCTTGTTTATCGAGCTCTTTATCTTGGCAATAAGAAATGGAAGCAAGGCGATACGCAAATCAAAGAAGGCGACGAGGTGATCATCTGTGGCAAGGTGACCAACTACAACGGCACCTTGGAGACCCAGCAGAACAAAGCCTTCCTCTACTCGCTCAACGGCGTGACCGCAGGTGGCGGCGGCGGTGGTGATACCGGCGTTGCCAAGGGAAGCGGAACGCTTGAAGACCCCTACAACCCTGCCGGCGTCATCGCCTACATCAACAGCCTGGGTGCTGACGTTGAAAGCACGAAGGATGTCTACATCAAAGGCAAGGTGGCTTCCATCGACGAGCAATATGGCACACAATATGGCAACGCCTCTTTCGACATCGTGGAAGAAGGAGCCGAAGGCACCAAGTTCAAGGTATTCCGCGCCCTCTACTTGGGCAACAAGAAATATACCAGCGGCGACTTGCTGAAAGAGAAGGACGACGTGGTGGTTTGCGGTAAAGTGGTGAACTACAGGGGCAACACGCCTGAGACCGTCCAAGGCAAGGCCTTCCTCTACTCGCTCAACGGCAAGAGTGAAGGTGGCGGCGGCGGTGGCGGCGACACCACTCCGGGCACACCTACCGGCGACGGCTCGTTGTCCAACCCGTTCAACTCCGTTGCAGCCAACAACCTCGCCAACGGCCTGGCAGCCGACACACCCTCTTCAGACAGCTATTACATCAAGGGCAAGATAGCCAAGATAGCCAACAACGGCACGTTCAACACCCAGTATGGCAATGCTTCATTCTACATCTCCGACGATGGCAAGGACGAGAACACCTTCTATGTCTTCCGCACCCTCTACTTGGGCAACAAGAAATGGGAGGATGGCAACGCCCAGATCAAGGTGGGCGACGAGGTCATCATCTATGGCAAATTGGTGAACTACAAGGGCAACACACCTGAAACCGTGCAGAACGAGAGCTATATCTACTCGCTCAACGGCAAGACCGAAGACACCGGTGAAGGCGGTGGCGGCGGTGGTGAGCAAACCGGCGCAGGCAGCTATGGCGATCCCTATAGTGTGGCTGCTGCCGTGGCTGCAGGTTCCGGCTCCGGCGTCTATGTGAAGGCCTACATCGTGGGTTATGTGGAAGGCCAGGTTCTGGCCGATGGCGCCCACTTCACCGCCGACGGTTGCAACGTGAAGACCAACCTTCTCATCGCCGACTCGTCATCGGAGACGAACGTAGCCAACTGCATCCCCGTGCAGCTTCCCAGCGGCAACGTTCGGACCGGCCTCAACCTACAGGACAACCCCGGCAACCTCGGCAAGCAAGTGCTCCTCTATGGCAACATCGAGAAATACTTCGGTGCGACAGGTCTCAAGAGTGTGACCTACGCAGAGATTGGCGGCTCGGGCGTCGGCACGAAGCCATGATGCCGTGTGCATTGTGATAAAACAGTCATCCCCTACCGCGATGAGCGGCAGGGGATGACTGTTTTTGGGAGGGGTGATGGGAGCAGCGGCGCAACCGCTGCCTACGGAGAACGGGAAGGTATCTTTACTGCCAACGTCAAGGAGTGGGAGATGGTGGCCGCCACATGCGAGAAGGAATAGTCGGAGTGGTCGGAGTGGTCGGAGTGGCTATCTCTTTTTCCCTTGGTAGGAGGCTTTGTGGGTCTCTACGTTTTTAAATGGCAAGACGGCTTTTGGAGTGTCGAAGTGGATGGGTAGGGCTGTTTCGGTGCTGCCGAGCCATTCCACGAAGCTGTCGACCCATTTTTGGCAGGCCTCTGCCGTGGGGTGTATCTCGTCCTCACGTGCCAGGCGCAGGTTGTAGCTGTCGTAGAAGCGGTCCTCGCCCACTGTTTTCCTTAGCATGGGCACCACGCCCGGGTCTTCCGAGATGGTTTTCACTTCCACTGGTCCTATCCACACGAATGGGATGTCGCCGATGTCTTCCATGATGGTTTTCACCGCTTGTGCGCGTGTGGGGATGTCTCCGCCCGCCAAGTCATGCGTTCCAAGACAAACAATGACAAAGGTGGGTTTCACCTTCTTGATGAGTTGCCGCAAGTCGGAGGAGAATGCCCACTTCTTTGTGGTGGACTCCACCCATATGGAGGTGAAGATGGTGTATCCCGTGGCGTAGGCGTAGTTGTAGAGTATTGGACCTATGCCTTGCAGTTGGTCATCGCCTATGACGAGTAGTCGATGCTGCAAGGCGGTGCTTTGTTCTAGTGAAATCTCCACGTTCTCCACGTCTTTCCCTTGTTGCACGTCGTTGATGAGGCTGTCGAGTATGTCGTCGGTGTTGATTTGCGCCGTCATGGTGCTGGCAGAGAGCAGGACGACCATGGCGGCCATGATGATTCGTTTCATATGGTTTTTTGTTTTTTTGTCATACGTTCGTGTTGCCACAGTTCGATGCTGTTGATTACGTTTTGCCAAAGGATGTAACATCCTGGTCCCACGGAAGACAGCGGGTTGAGGTAGGTGTATGCTATCCAAATGGCGAAGTTGGTGTTTTTTTGACCCAGAGCCTGTCCCGCCTCCTGTGTGCGGTTGAAGAAATGACCGAGGTATCGTCCTACGGCAAACTGCACGAGGCAGAGCACAAGCCCCATCCCAGCGATGAGGCATAGGAAGTGTGCCGAAGTGTCGGCATGCACGATGTTCTTCACCGTGGTGCCGGTGACGATGGCCAGGGATAGCCCCCACATGTAGAATGAGAGGTCCTTCACGCTCACTATCCATCTGTGTAGCGGGTGGATGAAATGTTTGACGACGTAGGCCAATGCCATCGGTACGACGAGCACGAGACACACCTTGTATAATATAAGGAAAAAGGCCTGCCAGAAGTCCATCCCCACGTTTGGGTCGATGAGAGGGAAGCATACCGGCACCATGAGTGCGGTGAGGAAGTTGGAGATGAAGGTGTAGGAAGTCATCTCCTCGAGGTTGCCCCCCAGTTTGCTGGTCACCACGGCGGCAGCCGCCGCGCAAGGCCCTATGACACAGGTGAGTATCGACTCCATGAGGATGAGTTTGTCGCCAGAGAGATGGAACGCCAGTATGATGGCGACGATGATGGCGACGAAGAGCACTTGGAAGACTCCAATCCACAGATGCCATCCCGTGGGTTTGAGTTGGTGGAAGTCCACCTTGCAGAATGTGACGAATAGTATGAGGAACATGAAGAGGGGGAAGATGGTGTCGATGATGGGACCGAAGAATTCCGCCTCCCTCTCCAGTTGGGGTGTGAAAGCAAAAAGGAAATAGATGGCCGTGCCCATCGCCATGGCGATGGGCAGTGTCCATTCCTTGATGAAATTGAGCAACCTCATGTGTTTTAGGAGTTTTTTGTTCAGGAGTTAAAGAGGAGTTAAAGAGGAGTTAAAAGGGAGTTAAAGGGACGTATGTTCACTTCGTTGGGGAGTTTTTTAGGAGTTAAAGAGGAGGGTTAAATAATTAATAATTAATAATTTATAATTAAAAATTAAAAATAAAAAAGGGGAGTTCTCCCTCGCCCCCGGCCTGCGGCCACCCACTCTCGGGCAGAGGGGGAGGAGTTAAAGGGGAGTTATTTGAGGATGATTCCCCCCATGGGTTGTATGGTGACCTTTGCCTTTCCTTTTTTGTCCAATTTCAATGTGCGCAATTCGGCTTCCGGAATAGCGTTTTCCACTTTCGCTGCAGGTTTGTCGGTATAATAGCTCACTGTCTTTCCCGCCATCATAGGCAGGTCGAGTGTGAGTGTGAGCGGCTGTTTTGTGCCGTTGATGCCCGCCACATACCAGTTGTCGCCGTGTCGGCGTGCGATTACTGCATATCGGGTGGGGTATCCGTCGATGAACCGAGTCTCGTCCCATGTGGTGGGCAGTTGTCTCAGGAAGTCGAGTTCGAACTGCGGCAGTTCGCTCAGGTTGTTGGGTTGCATGGCCACGCAGTTGACCGCCGTTTGCAGCACGATGCCCGTAGCCATCTCGAAGGTGTCGGATGAGCGTCTGTAGTTTCGGCTGTTGTTGTCCTTGCTCATGCGCCGGTTCATGATGATTCCGCCCCAGTCGAGAGCGCCCAATGCGTTTCTGCTGAAGGGGTGCATTGTGAGTTCGAACCCCTCGTTGTCGCAGTGGTGCTGGTTGAAGACGAGGTTCTCCGAAGCGAGAGCCGCCTCGCTCGCCACGTAGTTGGGATACATGCGCTCCCATCCCCTTGGCATGGTGCACCCATGGAAGATGACCTGCAGTCCGTGTCGGTTGGCGTCGCTGAGAATGTCTTCGTAGAATCTCATGGTCTCCTGCTTGTCGCTTCCGAAGAAGTCGACCTTGATTCCCGCCACTCCGATGCTTTTCAGCCATTTCATCTCCTTCTCCCTTGCGATGGAAGTTGACATGCAATCACGCGGCGTCTGCGGAGCGTCGTTCCAGAATCCGTTGGAGTTGTACCAGAGCATCAGCCTGACACCCTTCGACTGAGCATACCGTGAGAGTTCCGCCATTCGTTCCCTTCCGATGTTGTTGTCCCACCAGTTGTCCACGAGGCACATTTCGAATCCCATTTCCGATGCGAGGTCGATGAATTTCACCTGGTCTTCATAGTTGATGGAGTTGTCCTGCCAAATCAGCCAGCTCCAGGTATATCTTCCCGCATTGAATGTAGAAGTCCTTTCATAGAGAGGATCCACCACGTCGTAGGGGATGGTGGTTTCCACGATGGGTTTGAGCGTCGTGCCGAGAGTTAGTGTCCTCCACGGCGTGTTGCCAGGCAATGGTATGCCCGGGAACACGCTACCTATGCCGTTGAACTCCCCTTGTTCGGGGAAGGCGATGGTGTAACCCTTGCCCGTCTCGTAGTCGCTGAGTCGTGAGCCGCAATAGTTGCTTCCCACGCCGGTTTCGCCCACCAGCACCCATCCGTCGTCGCCAATGCGGAAGAGGCATGGGAAGGTGTATCCCAGTCCGAAACGCGACTTTTTGGTCATCGGCGCGTCGGCTGTGTATTCCTCCTCATACGATGGTTTTGTGCGCTCCCAGCCTTCGAAAGGTCCTATCTGCGGACAGAGGAATGTAGTGGTTTGCGAGGGGAAGTTGAAAGCGCTCTCCTCCCTGAGGATGACGGCGCATTTTGGGTTGTCGTTTTTCTGGCGCGGGATGGCGTAACGGTATGCCACGTCGTTGGCAGAGACGAGGAAGGTGACGGTCATCCGTCCCCCCTCGGCGTTGATGAAGTCGAGGTCGAGTTGGTTGGCGACATAGTGGATGTGCGAAGCCTTTGCCTGCGCCATTGTGTAGGTCTTGTCCACCTTGGCAGTTCTCGTGCCGTTTAGCTTGAGGCCTTGCGTGAAGTCGCCGATGTCGGCGACGAAACCAAGTGCAGAGGGAGTGACGAGTTGTCGTCCGTCGAGCCATACCTCATAACTCGCCTTTCCTTTGTCGACGTTGATGTTCACTTTCAAATTTCCTTCCGGCGAGGTGACCGTCTGCGTGTCTTCGCCCCGTGCCACACTTGCGATGACAAGCATGGCCATTAGTATGATTTTCTTCATAAGAGTTAAATGTTTTTGCAAACTTAGCAAAAAAAACACACATGGCAAAGAAATGAAGTGAAAAGGGGAGTTAAACGAATGAATTTTTGGCAATGAAAAGGAAAAACGTTAATTTTGCAGTTTGATAGTCATTGTCCTCGGATTCCCCCGTCGGCGATGCCCTCCACCATAATAAAATAACAATGAGAAAAGCCTACCTCTTTTGCACCATCCTCCTGGCATTATCGATTCAGGTGACAGCCGGGGACTCCATCAGCATTTTCCAAATCACTTATGGTAAATATGCCGCCAAGAACATGCGTTCGCTGGCGCCCCTTGCCGACGGTGTGAGTTTCGCGCAGTTTGACAACGATCACGAGAAGGTGTTGAAATACTCTTTTGCCACAGGAGAGCAGACGGGAGTCATCTTCGATGTCGGTGACACCAAGGGCAGTTCGATAGCCGACGTTGACGACTACAAACCCAGTCCCGACGGCAAGCGCCTTTTGGTATGCAACAATACGGAGTACATCTATCGCCGCTCCTACAAGGCCGACTTCTATGTTTATGATGTGGCGACCCACCAGCTCAAAGCGCTTTCCGAGAAAGGAGCCCAGCAGTCGCCCGTGTGGTCACCCGATGGCAGCAAGGTGGCCTTTGTCAGGGACAACAACATTTTCGTGGTGGATGTGGAGAGCGGCAATGAGACCCAGGTGACCACCGACGGCCGTCGCAATGAAGTCATCAACGGCATCCCCGACTGGGTGAACGAAGAAGAGTTCAGTTTCGCCACCTCCATGGCGTTCACCTCCGACAGCCGCCACATCTGTTGGATAAGATACGACGAGTCGCGTGTGAAGACCTATGCCTTGCAACTGTTCAAGGGGCTCAGACCTTCCCATTTTGAATTTGCCGACTATCCCGGCGAATATGCCTACAAATACCCCAAGGCCGGTCAGGACAACGCCGTTGTCACCGCCTGGCGTCACGACCTTGTCGCCCATGCCACGGCACAGTTGCCCTTGCCTTTGCCCTCTGAGGGTTACATCCCCCGCATCCTCCCCGGCATCGGCAGCCAGGACGTGGTGTTGTGCACCATGAACCGCCATCAGGACACCTTGTGCATCTACAGTGCCGATGCCGAGAAGCTCGCCTGCCGCCTCCTCGTCACCGAGACCGTGCCGAAATACATCAGCGAAGACGTCCTTTCCAACCTCTCTTTCCTGAAAGACGGCAAGGGGATGCTGCTGACCAGCGACCGCGACGGCACCACGCAAGTCTATCTCATCACCCAGGATTTCCGTACGCAGAAAAAACTCACCAACGCCCAATATGGTGTCACCGACGTCTATGGCTACGACGAGAAGACACGTACGCTCTATTACCAGGCCGCCGGCGTCTCGCCCATGGAGCGAGAGGTATATATGACCAATGGCAAGGGGCGCACCACCTGCCTCACCAAGCGAAAAGGTTGGAACAAGGCCCTTTTCTCCTCCGACTTCCAATACTACATCCTCACGTGGAGTGATATGAACACGCCATTCGAATGCGACGTGTTCGACATCAAGGGCAAGCACCTGCGCTCCGTGGTGGACAACAAGGATTTGAAAGAGACGCTCGCCACCCTCGAAGCCCCCTCCAAGGAATTCTTCTCCTTCACCACCTCGGAGAACGTGACGCTCAACGGGTGGATGGTGAAGCCCCCGCATTTCGACCCCAATCGCAAGTATCCGGTCATCATGTTCCAATACAGCGGCCCCGGCAACCAACAGGTGGTCAACTCTTGGAGCTTTGGTTCGATGGGGCAGGGCGGCATGTTCGACCAGTATCTCGCCCAGCAAGGTTTCATTGTTGCCTGCACCGACGGACGTGGAACGGGAGGCCGAGGAGCCGACTTCGAGAAATGCACCTACCTGAAACTGGGTGAACTGGAGTCGCGCGACCAAGTGGAGGCCGCCATATGGCTTGGCAGCCAACCTTATGTCGATGCCGACAACATCGGCATCTGGGGATGGAGTTACGGTGGCTTCTGCACCCTGATGAGCATGAGCGAGGGTAGGGAGGTCTTCAAGGCCGGCGTGGCCGTGGCACCACCCACCGACTGGCGTTTCTACGACACCATCTACACCGAGCGTTTCATGCGCACCCCCCAGGAGAACCCTGAGGGATACGACACCAATCCCACCGTCAGGGCCGACCGCCTGCATGGCGCGCTGCTCATCTGCCACGGTCTTGCCGACGACAATGTGCATCCCCAAAACACTTTCGAATACACAGAAGCCCTCGTACAAGCCGACAAAGACTTCAAGATGCAGGTTTACACCAACCGCAACCACAGCATCTATGGCGGCAACACCCGCAACCACCTGTTAAGGCAAATCGCCACCTTCTTTGAAGAGCATCTCAAATAGAAAGGATACAAACTTAAAAAAACAAATCATATGCAAGTCAAAAGATTCTTTTTCGCCCTGTCCTTGGCCGCCACCCTCATCCCGGTCCAGGCAAAGGATGTCACCATTGTAGTGACCAACAACGAGCGCATTCAGCGCCAGGAACTCGTGGAGGTGAGTGCCTCCGAGGTGTACCGCCAACTCGGTGTGGATGCAAACACACCGTTCGTGGTGAAAAACGCCCTTGGCCAGGAAGTGACCTACCAACTCACCTATGACGGCCTTCTGCTCATCGATGCATCCGTCCGTCCCTGCGGAACAGCCAAGTACACCGTCACCCCGGGCATCCCACACGAAATGAAAACCATCGTCACTGGAAAGATGTACCCAGAAAGGGTCGACGACATCGCATGGGAGAACGACCGCACCGCCTACAGGCTTTACGGCCCAGCCCTGCAACGTTCCGGTGAAAAGGCCTACGGCATCGACGTATGGTTGAAGAACACCCCCGACCTTGAAGTCGACCAGCGTTACGAGGTGGAACTGTCCAACCACGAACGCATCCAGCAACTCCTCAAGGAAGGCAAGAAAGACGAGGCTCGTCAGGTGGAGATAGCAACGACCTACCATTTCGACCATGGCTATGGCCTCGACTGCTACAAGGTGGGACCGTCGCTCGGTTGCGGCACGCCCGCCTTGATGGAAAACGGAAATCTTGTCATGCCATACAGTTATAAGGAATATCGCATCCACGACAACGGACCGCTCCGTTTCACCGTGGAACTCATCTACAACCCCACGGAGGCCGCTGGCCAGAAGAACATCGTCGAGCATAGAATCATCAGCCTTGACAAAGGCTCCAACTTCAACAAGATGACCGTGTGGTATGAAGGACTTACCAAACCCATCGACATCGCCTCCGGCGTCGTCGTCCACGTGGAAGACACCCAGAGCATAAAATGCGGACGCGACTACGTGGCATACGCCGACCCCACCGACAACCCTGATGCCCAGAACTTCCAAATCTATGTCGCCGCCCTCTATCCCAACGGCGTCACAGAGACCAAGCAACTCATGCTCGACACTCCGATGAACGGCATCGCCGGACACGCCGTGGGCATCCTCAAGGACTACCGCAACGCCCAGCGCTTCACCTATTATTTCGGTTCGGCTTGGAGCAAGAACGATGTCCGCAATTTCGACGAGTGGGTGCTTCGCATCAACTCCTTCCTCGACGCGCTGCACAGCCCGCTGGAAGCAAGAATGGAATAGGATTCATCATCACAATCATTATCATAAAACCAAGAAAAATGAAAAGACTTCTTTTGGGCGACGAGGCCATCGCACAGGGAGCACTCGATGCCGGTCTGAGCGGGGTTTATGCTTATCCAGGCACCCCCTCCACCGAAATCACCGAGTATATCCAGAACTCGCCGCTCGCCATCCAGCGTGACGTCCACCGCAACTGGTGCACCAATGAGAAGACGGCCATGGAGGCCGCCCTTGGCATGTCTTACATGGGCAAACGCGCCCTTGTGTGCATGAAACACGTGGGTTTGAACGTCTGCGCCGACCCCTTTGTCAATGCCGCCATGACCGGCACCAACGGCGGCATCGTCGTCGTAGCCGCCGACGACCCCTCCATGCACTCCTCGCAGGACGAGCAAGACAGCCGCTTCTATGGCAAATTCGCCATGGTGCCAATCTTTGAACCCAGTTCGCAGCAAGAGGCATACGACATGGTCATCGAGGCATTCGAATACTCCGAAAAGGAGCACCTTCCCGTCCTCATGCGAGTCACCACGCGCATGGCCCACTCCAGGGCCGTGGTGGAGGTGAAGGACGTCCCCCGTGAGCCCAACGCCCTCAACTACGACTCCGTGGCCGCCAACTGGGTGCTGCTGCCCGTCAACGCCCGCCGGCGCAACGACTATGTCACCTCCCAGCAGCAACACCTCGAGGATGACGCCGCCGCCGCGTCCACCAATGCCTATTTTGATGCTCCCGACCATTCCATGGGCATCATCGCCAGCGGCATCGCCTACAACTATGTGCGCGAATGCTATCCGACCGACTGTCCTTATCCCATCCTCAAAATCACCCGCTATCCGCTTCCCAAGGCATTGTTGCGCCGTATGACCGAGGCTTGTGAGCGCGTGCTTGTCGTAGAGGAAGGCCAGCCCGTCATCGAAGAGGCTTTGAAAGGTGTCATGCCCGGCGACGCCGAGATTGTAGGACGCCTCACAGGCGACCTGCCCCGCACCGGCGAACTCAATCCCGACAGCGTGCGCAAGGCCCTTGGTCTGGAGCCACTCGAAGGCTACGCCCCCTGCGACGATGTGGTGGGAAGACCGCCGGCGCTCTGCAAGGGCTGCGGCCATCGTGATGTGTATACGGCACTCAACGAAGTGTTGCTTGACTATCCCAACGCCCGTGTCTTCGGAGACATCGGCTGCTATACGCTCGGGTTCCTGCCCCCCTTCCACGCCATCCACTCCTGCGTCGACATGGGCGCGAGCATCACGATGGCCAAGGGCGCTGCCGATGCCGGCCAATGGCCTGCCGTGGCAGTCATCGGCGATTCCACCTTCACCCATTCCGGCATGACCGGACTGTTGGACGCTGTCAACGAGAACGCCAACATCACCGTCATCATCAGCGACAACCTCACCACCGCCATGACCGGCGGCCAAGACTCCGCCGGCACCAACAAGTTCGAGGCCATCTGCCGTGGCTTGGGCGTCAGCGACGAGCACTTGCGCGTCGTCGTTCCACTGCCGAAGAACATGCCTGAAATCAAGGCCGCCATCAAGGAAGAAATAGAATACAAAGGCGTGAGCGTCATCATTCCCAGACGGGAGTGCCTGCAGACCTATCAGCGCCATCTCAAACAAAAGAAAGCCAAGGAGGGGAAAAAATGAAAACCGATATCATTCTTTGCGGAGTAGGCGGCCAGGGCATCCTGTCCATCGCCACCATCATCGGCGAGGCCGCCATGAAGGAGAACCTTTACATCAAGCAAGCCGAGGTGCACGGCATGTCGCAACGCGGCGGCGACGTGCAGAGCAACCTGCGCATCGCCTCGGACCCCATCGCCAGCGACCTCATCCCCAAGGGCCAGGCCGACGTCATCATCTCCATGGAACCCATGGAGGCGCTGAGGTATCTGCCTTTCCTCAACAAGGAGGGTTGGATCATCACTTCGTCGACACCTTTCGTCAACATCCCCAACTATCCCGACCTCGAGGTACTCAAGGCCGACTTGGGGAAGGTGAAGAACGTCATCCTCATCGACATCGAGCAACTGGCCAAGGACAATGGCGTGCCACGCTCAGCCAATGTCATCCTGCTGGGAGCAGCGCAAAAGGCCTTGGGCATCGACTATGAGAAGATAGAGGACGCCATCCGCCGCGTGTTTGGAAGAAAGGGAGAGGCCATCGTGGAGGCCAACATCAAGGCACTCGCCATAGGAAAGGAAGCCCAGAAATGAAAGCGACACCCATTTCCAAATCCTTGATAGACAATGCCATCAAGGATTATGGCATCCAAGATTTCGCCCAAGCCACCATCCGCGAGGTGAAAGCCATCGCCGCCTTCGCCGAGCAGGAGTCGGGTGTGGAGTTCATCAAGATGGAGATGGGCATCCCCGGCCTTCCCGCCGCCAAGGTGGGTGTTGACGCCCAGGTGAAAGCGCTGCAAGAAGGCATCGCCAACATGTATCCCGACATCCAAGGCTATCCCGAGTTGAAGCGCCAGGCCAGCCGTTTTGTCAAGGCGTTCATCGGCATCGACATAGCGTCGGAAGGCTGCATCCCCACCGTTGGTTCCATGCAAGGCACCTATGCCTCTCTGATGCTCTCCCTGCAAGCAGACCCGAAGAAAGACACCGTGCTCTTCATCGACCCGGGGTTCCCCGTGCAGAAGATGCAAATCAAGGTGATGGGCGGCAAACTGGAATCGTTCGACATCTATGACTACCGTGGCGACCAACTTGCTCCCAAGGTGGAGTCGTATCTGGAAAAAGGCAACATCTGCGCCATCCTTTACAGCAACCCCAACAACCCGTCGTGGGTCTGCCTCACCGAAGAGGAATTGAAGTCTTTGGGCGAGTTGGCCAACCGTTACGACACCATCGTCTTGGAAGACCTGGCCTATTTCGCCATGGACTTCAGGACCGACCTGAGCACGCCGTTCCAACCACCCTACCAGCCCACGGTGGCGAGGTACACCGACAACTATATGTTGCTCATCAGCGGTTCGAAAGCCTTCAGTTATGCCGGAGAGCGCATTGCTGTCACCTGCATCAGCGACAAACTCTTCCACCGCCATTACGACGCGTTGTCGAAGCGTTACGAGGGACTGCCCTTCGGCATGGTGTTCTCCACACGCATCCTCTACGCCCTCTCATCGGGCACCAGCCACAGTGCTCAATACGCCCTGGCCGCCATCATGAAGGCCGCCTGCGACGGTGAATATTGCTTCCGCGAGGAAGTGAAGGTGTATGGTGAAAGAGCCAGGAAGTTGAAGGACATCTTTACCCGCCATGGCTTCACCATCGTCTACGACCAGGACATGGGGAAGCCCATCGCCGACGGTTTCTATTTCACCATCGGCTATCCGGGGATGACCAGTGGTCAGTTGGCTCGTGAGTTGATGTACTATGGTGTGAGTGCAATCTGCCTCATCACCACGGGCAGTCACCAGGAAGGCCTTCGCGTCTGCACGTCGTTCATCCGCGACAACCAGTATGACTTGCTCGAAGAGCGCATGGCCATCTTTGAGGAGAACAACGGCCGATAAGAAAGGCAGGTTTTTCCTAGTATTTCTAGTATTCCTAGTTTTCCTAGTCTTTCTAGGGATACTAGGAATACTAGTATTTCATAAGGCTATTTCCTTTTGATTAAATCCTTGATTTCTTGTGCTTTGGCTCGAGTTGCCTTTTCGCCTCTTTCAATCATGGTGGAGATGTACTCCCGACTGAAGCTGGACACTTCGAAATCAGCCAGTTGGGGAGCGATATAGATGTCGGCATCTTCGCGATTTGCTTTTAGTTTCTTCCTGTCAGGGCGAGAGACAGCCCAGTCGAGCAACCCACCTATGCCGAAGGCCTCCTTCAGCGAGAAATTGCCGTCGTCTTCTATGTCACCCGACTCCAGGTCTATGGCAATGACCACTTCGGCCCCCATGGCCCTGACCACATCGACAGGAAGGTTGTTCAACATCCCCCCGTCCACGAGAGAGCGTCCTTTCCATTTCACGGGTTTGAAGGCGCCCGGTATGGCCATGCTCGCCCGCATCGCCAGTTCCAGTTCGCAGTTGTTCATGATGATTTCCTCTTGTTTTTTCAAGTCCACGGCCACGCATCTGAAGGGGATGGGCAGTTTGTCGAAATTCTCGATGCCATCGAAAGGTTTTGTCAGACTGTCAAGTAGATGAGTGATTTGCCTTCCACTGAGAATACCGAGTCCACCAGTCTCCACGTCGTCTTCATTCGGTTGCTCTTTGGGTTTTGTTCTGAGAATGGGAAATCCCAGGATGTAAAGAGTGCCGTCTTGTTCATTTACGATGCTTGCAGCAGCAGCTTTATTGCGATTGCTGAACAGGTCAAGCCATTGCTGGCTGAGGAAAAGTTCTTCAATATCCTCTGCTTTGTATCCGCAAGCGTAAAGTCCGCCAACGATGGAGCCGATGCTTGTACCTGCGATGAAGTCGATGGGAATGTCGAGTTCTTCCAGCACTTTCAGCGCTCCTACTTCAGCGGCTCCCTTTGCGCCTCCACCTCCAAGCACCAATCCCACGAGTGGTCGGTCGCCAGCCGTTTGCAAGTTGTCACCCGAATCCGCAGGTGCGGTATTCGTGCCTCCCTGCATCGCATCAGCCATAATGAAGTTGCAGAATATGAGTAGAAATGTGATGATGAATGTTTTTCGCATAAGTCAGATGTTGTTGGTGTTGTTTTTGTCGTTTTCTATTTGCAGTGGATGTTCTTTCCAATACTGCTCTTCGTCGAAGAGTTGAGGGGCCTTTGCAGTTTCTGCTTCATCCGCCTCGTAGATGGGGTTGTAATCGTAATACACTTTTGGGTCAGACCCCAAGAGTTCTTCTTTGTCGGGAGATATATAATAATGATAACGGTTGAAATTTTCTTGTTTCTTGGTGCGTTTCGCCCCCGGGCTGTATCCTTCATATTCGTGGTAAACAGGTGGTTTTTCTTTGTCTCTTGCCCCCCATTTGTTGATGATTTTCCTAAGGTCGTCACGACTGCATCCTCCCATGAGTAATAGCATGGCTATTCCCGTGCAAGTCATCGCAAGGCGCGAAAGGAGGGTGTGGCATTTATTTGTCATAAAGGTTCAGTCTGCTTCCGTGGCAAAGTTATCTATTTCTGTGGTAATGACAAAATAAAAGGTTTCTTTTTAATGCTTTTTGGCAACTGAGGGGGAGGGGAGGGAGAAATCGGAGTATTCGGAGTTGTCGGAGTGGTCGGAGTAGTCGATATTAGTATTGCCATTGACGGTGTATTGTCTTTAACTTCTATAACTTCTATAACTACTTTAACTTCTATAACTTCTATAACTTCTTTAAATTCTTCCCCTATATTGCCCCCTTTTTCCTCTTTTTTTGAAAAAAACCGTTGAAAAAAGTATTGTTTCACTTTTTTTTTGTAATTTTACCCCCTCAAATTCACTATTGATTGGAAACCATTTAAAACTTAAGAAATATCATGATTAAAAGAATGACCTCGTTCCTAGCGGGCATGGCCGTCGTGTTCGCTGTAGGGTTCACCCACGCCCATGCCCAAACAGCAGAGGAGTTGTTTGCCAGTGGCGAAGTGTTGCCAGCCGCCAATTATGAAAACACCCTTTTGGGTGAGCGGATGTCGGAGAATGCCGTGTTTGATTCCTTCATGCGCATGCGCCCCGTCTCCTCCTCCCCAATCTTTCACATGCCAAAGTTGACGGCAGGGTCTTCGTTTCGTGGTTGTGTCATCAACGATGCCAACTGGCAGGGAAACCAAATGGATTATGGTCTTTATGACCTCACCCCCAGTTATGGTGCCTACTCCCCCTATTTCATCGACGACACGCTCAAGGTGATGCATGCCGACTATGGCAGTTCCATCGTCGGCAACCATTACTATTTCGTCACCGGTTATTCCGTCAATGGCATCACCTTCTATATCAGATATGCATTCAACTTGGAGTCGATGGAATATGAGAATGCCAACATGGCCGTTCCCGGACAAAGTCCCATTTATCTGTCTTGGACCAACACTCCCTTTGACACGGCAACGGGAAAGTCCTATGGCCTTTTCTTTACAGAAGACGGCAACAATTTGGAATTCTGCTCCATGGATTATGTCACCATGACAAGGGAGTCGATCGGCGTCCCCAGCCATGTCTACCTGGTGATGGCCGTTGACGATAGCGACGCCCAACTCTACGCCATCGATGTGGATGGCAACCTCTACCGCATCAACAAGGCAACAGGAGCCGAAACCTATGTGGGCGCCACCGGGCTCCATCCCAGCGCCTATCGCCAGGCTGCAGCCATCGACGCTGCCGTGGGCAAGCTCTTCTGGGCGTACATCCTCGACGACAACAGCTGCGGCGTGGCCGAGGTAGACCTCAAGACAGGCCAAAGTGAAAAGATGTATGAGTTTGACAGGGTTGTTCAATTCGGCGACCTCTACAATATCGCCCATGGCGTGGAAGGAGAAGCACCCGCCAAGGTGGAGAACCTTGTGTGGAACTACAACGAGGCCAACTATGAGAACATCGACTTGGCTTTCACCATGCCCACGATGACCAACGATGGCTCCAAGAAATTGAGTGGCCAACTGACCTATACGGTGCTGTGTGACGAGACTGTTGTTGCCCAAGGCACAGCCGTTCCCGGAGGCAAGGTTGCCACCACCATCGGCGACCTTCCCCAGCAGCAAGTGATGAAACTAGTGGTTTTCGCCTCCAACAGCATGGGCAAGGGCATCGAACAGGAAGTGGAGGTATGGGCAGGCATCGACCAGCCCAAGGCCCCCTCGGATGTGACCCTCTCCGTGAATGGCGAGAATGTGCTGTTGACATGGTCGGGAGTGGCCACTGGCGCCCATGGCGGATATGTGGAAGCCGACAAGATAGCGTATGTGGTGAGGAAACAGCCGGAAGGCGTGGTGAAGACCACCACCAAGGACACCTCTTTCAGTGAAGCCATCAATGTCACCCAACTCGACTACCTCACCTATTCTGTAGAAGCTGTGACCGAGGGTGTTGGTGCGTCAGAACCCACCTTCTCCAACCGTGTGAAGGTGGGCGAGTATCTGCCGACTCCCTATGTGGTGAACTTCGGTTCTTCGTATGAAGTGGATGGTTACTGGGATGTCATCGACGCCAACAACGATGGTGTCATGTGGGAGTATGTTGGTGATTCCAAATCCATGAGGATAGCCAGTTCCAACCTCAGGGCCAACGACTGGCTCCTATCTCCCCCCATCTACCTCGAGCATGGTTCTGGCTACACCATCCGCATGCAGGCTCTCACCAGTGGCAACGGCGTGATGTCCCTTGCATACGGTACGCAGGGTGTTACCCCTCCCAACGGCCTGACCACCATCATAGATGCCACGGCACTCCCCACGACGATGGAAGAGATGACTTTGGAAGGTAGTTTGGTGCCTTTGGAGAGTGGCGTCTATCGCTTTGCCGTCCGTGTTACAGAGAACACGCTCTCTGGTGCTACGGAGTTGAGGCGCTTCAGTGTCAGCGCACCCTCCAAGGTGATGCCGCCGAAAGCCCCGACCGACTTCACTGTCGTAGCAGGCGAGAAGGGAGAATTGAATGCCACCGTGAGTTTCGTGACCCCGCTGCAGTCGACCGATGACAGCAGCCTTGGTTCGTTGTCGTCGGTAGAAGTCATGCGCAACGACCAGGTCATCACCACCTTGCATAATGTCGGGGTGGGGGAGGCCGTCACCTATGTGGACGACAAAGTGCCCGCCGATGGCAAGTATGTCTATTCCGCCCGTGTGTTCGCCTACGGTTTGCCTGGCGAGGTGGCCTCCCAGGAAGTCTATATAGGAAAGGACCTTCCTGCTCCTCCCGCCGAGGTGGCCTTTGTCGATAACGGTAATGGCACGGCGACGCTGCGCTGGACAAACCAGTTGACTGGCGCCAATGGCGGTTATGTGGATGCCACCGAGATGGACAACAAGGTCTACACCGCTTCGTTCAACACCAACATGCTGCCCCTCCCCTATAATGCCGCCACCATCATGGACCAGTGCCAGTTGGATGACATGATGGCATTGTTGAAAGACAGGCGTTCCTACACCGAGACCATCGACTTGGAAGGCGAGCCGGGATGGGTGCTCCGCGCAGTCACCACCGTCGCCTACTTTGAAGGCGTCGAGCCGCAAGACACGGTGCCTCAGCCCCCTCCAACAGACAACCAAGTACCTGTCTTCGATGAAGGTGCTGTCATCACCAGTGGTTCCGACATCCTCGCCAACGGTTTTGCCATGGTCGACGAAGGGATGGTGGAGAGTCAGAAGGCGAGTGTTGCCTTCCTCATCAAAGGCACACCGGTAACGCTTCCGATGGCAGAGTCTTTTGCCAACCAACAAGTGGGAGCGTCTGCTTTCTGGTGGACGAGGCCATTGAAGGGTTCCTCTGCCTGGCAGTTGACCGATGAAGCCCTTGATGGCGATGGCGGTGCTGTGACCTTCGTGGCGAGTGGGGCTGAAGACGAGGCTTTGCTCGGAACTCGGAAAATCTCCCTCAAGGGCACGACACATCCTGTGCTGTCGTTCGACTACAAGGGTGGCTCCGACTGCACGGCCATGCTATCAGTCTTGGTGGACCGTGCCCAGACCGGCGTGGTGGACACCTTGTCGGAAATCATCATAGACGAGTTGAACGATGCCGGGTATGAACGGGCCTATATCGACCTTGAACCATATCTCGATGACAAATACATCATCGTCGAACTGGTGGCATCTGCCGAAAAGGAGTTGGACCAGGTGACCATCGACAACGTGGAGTTGCATGACATGCCGCCTTATGACCTGGCAGTGGATGCCGTCGTCCCGAAGGTGATGATGACAGGCAGCACGGCGGAATTCATCGTGAATGTTACCAACTACGGTACACAACCAACAGGAACCTATACTGTCTTCCTGACAGCAGAGTATGTGGATAATGGCAATACGGTGACCGTCCCCTTGCTTTCCGACCAGGGATTCGGCTTGGGAGCGATGGGTGACAACGATTCCTACCACGCCCAGATGGATATCACGCCTTTCATCCTTGGAGCAGTGAAGATTACCGCTGAGGTGGGTATGGCAGGTGACACCGACCTCTCAAACAACGTGGTTGAGAAGGTGATGACAGCATCCAGCGTGATTCTTCCGGGCACCAACACCATCATGCCAGCTCCTTACGGTTTGACAGCCACAGAGGCTTCCGACGGCGTCCTCTTGCAATGGGGCATGGTGGACAACACCTTGGAATACCTGACCACCTACAACGAGCCGATGTCGTTTGATTTCTACGGCATCAACGTGTATGTGGATGGCACACTCTATACCACGTTGCGTGAACCTGTCACCGAGACGGTCGTCCAAGGTCTGGCCGATGGTGAGCACGTGTTCTACATCACTCTCCTCTACGGTGAGGAAGGCAATGTGATGGAGTCGCCGTTGAGCAACAGAGCCACCATCGTCACCGACATCGACATGCTCATACTCGACCCAGCCGCCGACATCGTGGTTTACAGTGTCAATGGCGTGAAAGTGGCGGAGGGAAAGACGGCTCTCGACCGCTTGCCAAAGGGCGTATATGTCGTGTATGACAGGCGCAACGGATCCTCCAGAAGGATGGTGAAGGAGTGAGGCTTAGGAGTCTTTTATAAGGAGTTAAAGAGAAGTTAAAGAGGAGTTAAAGAGGAGTTAAAGGGGAGTTAAAGAGGAGTTAAAAAGGAGTTAAAGGGGAGTTAAAGGGACATATGTTCACTTATGCTATCTTTTGATTCATACTTCTTAAAATCTTCTTGACGACTTGTCTTTCCTTACTTGAGAGATATATTATATCGATAAAAACAGACGGTCATCTTTCCTATGTGGAAAGATGACCGTCTGTTTTTTGCCCTGCATAGTGAAGCAGGGGGAGAACCGGGATGTATCACCGTCTCTACAAATGCGCATCGACCTCTTGGCGTGGCGACGCTCGGAGGACGTCGCCCCCTAGAACTCTACAAATGCGCATCGGCCTCTTGGCGTGGCGACGCTCGGAGGACGTCGCCCCCTAGGTCTCTACAAATGCGCATCGGCCTCTTGGCGTGGCGACGCTCGGAGGACGTCGCCCCCTAGAACTCTACAAATGCGCATCGGCCTCTTGGCGTGGCGACGCTCGGAGGACGTCGCCCCCT
>JAFWSS010000086.1 GCA_017524385.1 Prevotella sp. | reverse complement strand
TCAAGGGCTCCCTATATGTCCTCACGGTCTTTTGACGTTGAGTGCAAATATCTAATTTTCAATTTTCAATCTTCAATCTTCAATCTTCAATTTTCAATCTTCAATTTTCAATTTTCAATCTTCAATCTTCAATTTTCAATCTTCAATTTTCAATTTAATGAATGTCATATCGAAAAAAAACACTACTTTTGCACCGAAATGGAGACACTTGGTACACAAAGGGCAACTTCCTTATGGATGATGCTGGCTATGGCTTTGGTCATTGCCTGCCTTTCGGCGTGCTCGACGGCCAAGTACATCCCAGAAAACGAATACCTGCTCGACAAGGTGGAAATCAAGTCGAACGACAAGGACTTCGACCCGTCGCAACTGGAGCAATATGTTCGTCTGAGAGGAAATTCGAAATGGTTCTCACTTTTCAAAATACCCCTTGGCATATACGCCATGTCGGGCAGGGACTCCACGAAATGGGTCAACAGGACCCTCAAAAGCGTGGGGGAGGCTCCCGTGCTTTATGACACCGTTCAAGCCATGGTCACGCAGCGCGACCTCCTCACGGCCTTGCAGAACATGGGCTATATGAACGCAAAAGTGAACCACTCCGTCAAGGTCAAGAAGAAGAAACTCAAGGCCATCTACACCCTCGAACCCGGGAGGCCTTTCGTCATACGCAACATGACTTATGACATCCAGGACCAGAACATCCTCGACATTCTTGCAGAGAACGATTCCGCCAACCTCGTCCTTCACAGCGGTTCGCCATTCACCATCAACGGATTGGACAGGGAGCGAAGCCGCATCACGTCACTGCTCTTGGACAGAGGGTTTTACAAGTTCCATAAGGAATTCATCAGGTTCGAGGCCGACACCATGAGAGGAAGCCGACTCGTGGATGTCACCATGCACATCCTCAAATACCAGGAGCACAGCCAAATGCCTGAAACAGAGCACCCCAGGTATACCATTGCCAGTGTCGACTACCTTTGTGCCGACTCCACCACCTCGCATGTCAAGCAAAGTGTGCTCGAGGGAAGTACGGCGATACAAGTGGGCGAACCTTACAGGGCATCGGCGGTCCAGCGCACTTATAACAATTTCAGCCGACTTAGTGCCATACGGTTCACCAACCTGCGATTTACCGAGAGGGAGGAAGAGGGTATGCTTGACTGTCACGTCAATTACGGACTAAGCAAGCCCAGCACCATCTCCTTCCAACCCGAGGGCACCAACACGGCGGGTGACTTGGGTGCCGCCGCCACACTCACCTATCAGAACAGGAACCTCTTCCATGGGTCGGAATTGCTCTCCGTCAGCCTGCGTGGAGCCTTCGAAGCCATCACGGGATTGGAAGGATACCAGAACGAGGACTATGTGGAATATGGGGCGGAGACCAAAATATTGTTCCCAAGGTTTGTCGCTCCCTTTCTCTCCAAGGACTTCAAGCGCGAGGTCAACGCCTCTTCCGAGTTGTCGTTCAGCTACAACTTGCAGAACAGGCCCGAATTTCACCGCAGGGTCGTCTCTGCAGGATGGAGATACAGATGGGAGAAACCACGAGACAAGTGGACATTCAAGTGGGATGCAATAGACCTCAACTACATCTACATGCCGTGGATTTCGCCCACTTTCAAGCAGCAGTACCTCGACAGCGTCAGCAACAGGAACGCCATACTCAGATACAACTACGAAGACCTCTTCATCATCAGGACGGGATTCGGACTGACCTATAACAATGGACTGCATGCCATCAAGGCCAATGTGGAACTCGGTGGCAACCTGCTCAGGCTCGCTGCCTCGCTCATGGACTTCAATCGCAACCGCGACGGGCAATACGTGCTCTTCAACATAGCCTTCGCACAATATGTAAAAGGTGACTTCGACTACACCAAGGTCTTCCATCTCGACAATCAGAACTCCTTCGTCGTGCATGCAGGATTGGGAATAGCATATCCTTATGGAAACAGCAGGGTGTTGCCCTTTGAAAAACGATACTTCTCGGGAGGAGCCAACTCCGTCAGAGGATGGAGGGTGAGGGGATTGGGACCCGGTTCCTTCAAGGGTAGCCACGGCGCCATCGACTTCATCAACCAGACGGGTGATATGAAACTCGACCTCAACCTGGAGTATCGCACACACCTCTTCTGGAAATTTAATGGAGCATTCTTCATCGATGGAGGAAACATCTGGACCCTGCGGGAATATGAAGACCAACCGGGGGGACAGTTCAAAATCAACGAATTCTACAAACAAATCGCCGTGGCCTACGGACTGGGGGTGAGACTCAATTTCGACTATTTCATCATGAGGTTCGACATGGGCATGAAGGCTATCAATCCCGCATATGAAAATTCGCATGAACACTACGCGGTGGTGCATCCCGACATGGGACGCGACTTCTCCTTCCATTTCGCAGTGGGAATGCCATTCTAAAAAACTTACTATGTCATATCATTATCCATACCAACACATCGTCACTCGCTACGCATGCTTGCTGGCATTTTTCTTGATTTTCGCAGGCAACGTCGAGGCTGAAGAACAGGACTCCCTGACACACTGGGGATTTTCCGTGGTGGCAAATCCCGGAACCATCCTCAATATGAAACAATTCGACGGGAAATACGTTGTTCCGCACAAAAGCAATTTCTCCATAGGGGCGGAGTTGAATTATGCCACCTTGCCCGCTGACAGCGACGCATTTGCCTCCGACTATGACTTCCCTGTTTTCAGTGTGGGATTGAAATACGCTTCAAACAAAAAAATCAAGTTCTTGAGGGATCCGGAATATGATTGGAGACCTGAGGACGTGAGGAATTACACTTCATACCTCGGTGACACCTGGATGCTCTATGGGGCGATGAAAAGGAAGTTGTACAGGTCGAAGAAATGGATGGCCGACATATCGGTCAGTATGGGAACCGCCTATAGCCACGACAAGTATGACAAGTATAAGAATGCCGACAATGAGATCGTTGGGTCGAGATGGCTCATCTACTTCGGTGCGGGATTGCATGCCACCTACCGCATCGCGCCACAATGGGGAGTGGGGGCTGGACTGGAATATTGGCATGTGAGCAACGGGGCATTGAACAGGCCCAACAGAGGTGCAAACATACTTGGACCATCACTCGCACTCACTTATTATCCATATTATGAGACTGTCTATAACAACAGAAAGGCAAAGGTGAATCCGGTTTTCAATCCCTATTGGTATCTTAATTTCACCGTCGGACTGGGGACGAAGACATTGGAGGAGGACTGGAGTTATACCCAGTTCGACCTGCCTTCCGACGACCCCGAATACCGCACCGAGGATTTCAAACTCTACACGGCATGGTCGACTGAGGCTGACATCATGTACCGATATGCGCGGAGATGGGCTTCGGGTGTGGGAATCGACCTCTTCCACGGCAGTTACGCCTCAAGGATAGAAGAGGTGGACAAAATCAACAACCACTCCGACAAGCACAGCCCATGGTCGGTGGGAATTGCAGCAAAACACGAGGCTTTCTTCCACAATTTGTCCATGCATGTCTCATTGGGCGCATATTTGTACCGAGAAATGGGATACCGCGCCAAGTTCATTGAAAAACGTTATTATGAGTCGGTGGGTGTGAGATACATGTTCCCATCGCTTGCCAACCTCACCCTCGGCTTCAAGGTGAAGGCACATTATCTCAAGGCCGACTACACGGAATTGGTGCTGGCCATGCCCATCAGATTGGGAAAAAAGCAATAAAAAGCTTGTTCTTAAAGAGGAGTTAAAGGAGTTAAAGGAGTTAAAGAGGAGTTAAAGGGACATATGTATACTTGTTTGGAGAGTTGAAGAGAAGTTCTTCCTCGCCCCCGGCTTGCGGCCGAAGCTTAAAATTTCACATGCACTTGTTGGTAACCCACCAGTAGGTCGGTGCGGCCGCCTGGCTCGCGATAGTAGACAAGGGCCTGGTATTGGTTCTCGGTTTGGAAATAACTGCCTTCGGTAGGCATGATGGTGGGGCGGCCGTTGTCGTCTATCAGAACGTATTGATAGGAATAGTAGCCCATCTTCAGCATCATCTGGCCATTGTAGCAATGGGTGTCGTAGTCATATTCCATCTGATATTGAGGTAGAAACTGGTCATAGGTCCAGTTGCCGTTGACAAACAGTTTCCCTTTCGCTTCGTAAGGGCTGTTGAGTTGGAAATGCACCATCACATAGTCGGTCAAACGGTCGTTTTCCACATTGTCGCTGTTACGGATGTAGAAAGCGCCATTGGCGTCCTCGTCGTAGATGTAGTTGGGACGTGGCTCGTCGGGGAAGACAAAAGCGTGGAACACGGAGCCGTCCCACCTGATGCGGTCGATGCCCAGGGTGGGGTGGTCGGTGTCGAGCACCTCGAACTTATGGTATTCATTGCCGGCGTCGAAGATGAGGGCGCGGTTATGGTCCCATTTCAAACCCTTGCCCATCATCGTGTATTGAGGTTCGGCGTTCACCACGGCATTGTCCCAACGACTGTTCTGCAGCACAACGGTCTTCACCTGAGAGGTGGGGTCTATCACCCGGCAGTTGTTGTAACTCACCTCCATCGCCACTTGCTGGTGGCTGTGGTTGATGTCCACGTCGGTGTTGGTCGTCACCTGCAATCCTACTTCCATCTTCGGGTCCACCACCATGAAACAGGCGGTGAACATCGGCTCTTCTTCGTTGTTGTCATCATACACCGTCAGACGGTAGTTGCCGCTCATCTTCAGTTGGCAGTGCTCGTTGGGGATGACCAACCGGTAATGGGTGTAGAGCACGTTGGTGTTGAGCGACTGCTCCGTGTCCTCTATCAGGTTGCCTTCAGTGAACCCCTCGATGTAGTCGCTTTCAAACAGGTCTTCACTTACTGACCAGTCATACTCACAATGCTCCACTTTGTAAGTGAAGCGGCTGTACTCATGAGTCAGGTCGTCGAAGGAGATGATGATGGGCGTGCGACTGTTCATATAGATGACAGGAGGAGACAGCCAGTCGTCGCCTGCCACAACCTGCAGGGTGGCTATGCGGTCGTTGTATATCTCGTGGCGTTGGGCGGAGGCCGTGGTGACGCCCAGGGCCAGGATGGCTGCCAGTATGAGGTGAAGGTGGACTCTCATTATTGTCGGATGTTTGGCAAATGGTTTTATTATCATGATTTTCATTTTCTTGTATTAAGAAATGCTAAAGTGTCGTCCTTCTTCCTTCTCCAAGTATTGTCTTTAACTTCGAGCGAAGCGATAACTTCCTTAACTTCCTTAACTTCTTTAACTTCTAAAACAACTTCTAAAACAACTTCTAACAACATCTAAAACAACTTCAATCTCCAAGTATTGTCTTTAACTTCGAGCGAAGCGATAACTTCCTTAACTTCTTTAACTTCTAAAACAACATCAACAACTTCTAAAACAACTTCTAAAACACCTTCATCCCCCCGGATTCAAGATGATGTTGATGACCAGTGTCACGTCTGTAATGTTGACGGTGTTGCTTCCATCGATATCGGCATTGGGGAAATAGAAATGATCGGTGGCATGGCTGAGGATGTAATTGACCATCAATGACACATCGGTGATGTTGATCATACCGTCCAAATTGACATCGCCCAACAGTCCTCGTGAGGTGTAGCCGATGACTACTGGGTCGCTGGGCGAGCCTATGGAGGCCGACGGGTTGAAGGTGATGTCTCGGTCGGCTGTGGCGTCGAAGGCGAGGGCGGTGTTGTAGTCATAGGTCTTGAAGGTCACCTCCTGCTGTTCGGTGCTGTTGCTCCTCACGCGCATGATACCGTAGTTGGTGTCCTCAAACACACCGTATCCCACGCACTCCTCACCGATAAACGCTCCCACGGCCTTGGTGGAATAGTCGTCGACACGTTGCCCGTCGGCTTCCACCACAACATACAGTGTCATGTCATATTGGTAGTCGAAGGCGTTGGTGTGCCAAGGGGTCCTGATGATGCGCAACGTGCCTCTGGAACGGTCGTCGTTTCCGGCCACATCAACGGGAAGGGTCTCCAACCCCATTGCGTAGACGTCCACCTCACCGTTGGTCATGGACAGGTCGGCGTCGGCCCTGATGCCCGTGCAGGGGATTTTTATTCCTTCCTCATTGACAAAGGCATCGCCCAGCACATGGATTTCTGTCGTCCCGCCTCCGATATTGACAAAACCTCCGTTGAGGACGGTGGAACCAGCGGTGTATCGCTTCCCCTTGATGCCTGTGCTGCCGTTGCCGGTGACGATGATGCTGGTCTGGCCGCCGGTGATGTCCACCGTGTGGCGGGCGCGGATGCCCTCGCTGTCATCGCCTGTGACAGCCAGGTTGACAACTCCTCCCTTGATGCTGACGATGCTGTCTGCCTTCAAGGCCGTGGCAGCGTGACCCACCGTGATGCTCACGGCTCCGTCGTTGATGCGGATGGTGCCGTAGTCATCGGCGTCGATGCCGTCGCCTTGCACGTCACGGATATCCACCGTGCCACCGTCCATCTGGAAATAGTTGTTCTCCCAATCGGGATTGCCTTTGCCGCAGTGAATGCCGTCGCTCACGGCTCCGAGGATGTTGATGAAACCTGTCGTTTTCTTCAGTTCGATATATTCCTTGGCGCAGATGGCGTGTTTCAGGTTGCCCGTCACGTTGAGGGTGCCAGAGCCTTTGAACTCGGGATGACCTTTGAAGTAGAGGGCGGCTTTCTGGGCGCCCAAGGGGGAGTCGGCGAGGGTGTTGGTGCTGCCGTCTGACAAGATGACAGAGACGCGCTTCCCGCATTCCACGTCGATGGCCGCCCCGCCTTTGGCATTGGTGAGTTGAAGGCCGTCGAGGCTCATCGTGAACTTGTAGTTGCCATTGAAGGTCAGCGAACCATTGTCGGATGCTCCCGAGAGGGAATAGGTGTATTCCTGTGTGATGGTCGTGGAATTGATGACGACGTGTGCACCCGACACCGTGTAGGTGACCCCTTTGACATCATCGGGTATGATGACAGAAGCGGTGGGGCCGTCGTATATCACCTTCACCGTGCCCTGGGCATGCAACGAGGTGAATGCCAGGGAGGCTATGAGGAGGGTGGCGAAAAATGTTTTCATATGTTGGCGTGGTTTGGATGCGTTATTTGACCAGGATTTTATGATAAGTGCCATCTGCATGTCTCATCACGTAGATGCCCGGAGGGAGTGTGCCTGTCATACGTGTGCCGCTGAGATTGTAGCAACCTTCCGTCGTCGTGGTGTTGGCAAACACTTGGCTGCCGGGGACCATGATGCCGTCTGCCGTCTCGTCCATGGACAGAATGACGGGTTCTTGCAGACTGCCTTCGATGTTGGCGTTGAAGGCCATGGTCTCCTTGATGCCATGGGTTGTACCGTCGATGTTGTCAACAGCAAGGAAGGTCAAGGGCTCGCCTCCCTCGCCGTAGATGGTGATGAAGGCATGGTCGCCCACCCATTTGCCGGCGCCGCGACATTCGTCGGAGGAGAAGGCGAGGATGGTGAAACGGTCGGCATCTTGCTGCATGCCGTCCATTTGCAGGACGGCCACCACGCCCATGACGTTGGGATGGGCGGTCTTGTCGATGCCGAAGCGTTGCGAGAGGAGACCGCGGTGCATGCCTCTGTTGATGTTCACAGGTAGATTGGGACTGGTGAATCTCAGGGTTTTCGCCCTGTCGGTGTTGAGCATGTAGCCCTTGCCTGTTTCAAAGGAGGACAGCGAACCTTGCCAGGAACCGTCGCTGAAAAGCGCGAAGCCGTCTTGACCGATGATTTTGTCACCCTCGTCGGCGGGGTAGTCGGCCAGGGCTGAGGAGAGGGGTTGTGTGCCGTTGACAGGATAGCCTATCCAGTTCCATCCTGGTCGCAGGGCGATGGGCATGTCGGGTCGGCAAGGGGTCTCTTCGCTGCTGAAGGTGTCGGATGCATCCATCAACACTTTGTATAGGGCGCCTGCATCCATCGTCTTGAGCGAACCTGTCATGCCGAGGATGTCATCCCTGTAAGCTTCCCTCATCCAACCCGTAATCCTGGTGGCGTGGTCGGACAGTTGGGAGACGGAAACGGAGGTGGAAAGGTTGTGAGACACCCAGTTCCATCCCGATGAGAGATGGAGGGTGAACATTTGGTCGACGGGCATGAGGTTCTGGTCTTCTCCCACGATGGTGTCGCAGGAGAGCAGGGTGTTGGTGTGCTCGATGGTGGGTTTCGTCATGCGGTAGAAGAAACGCCCTCCGTCGGGATAACGCCCCATGCTTTGGTCGCCGTCGTGGGTGTGGTAGGTCATGCCGTCGACAAAGTTCTGCATTCCAGGATGAGCGTTGAAGTAGTCGGCGTTGCGCGACACGAAGTCTTCGCTGCTGCTGGCCACCACCATGTTGCCGTCGGTGTTGGAGAGTTTGAAGTCGGCATGGATTTGGGAGAGGCTTTCCAACTTGTCCGCCCATACCAGCAGGTGGCCTCTGGCGGGGATGATGGTGTTCACCACGCCGTTGCTCTCAGGGATTTGGTATTTCAACGGCTCGTCGATGTCGTCGCTCAAATACAAGCCTGCCACGTCGAGGTCGGTGTCGGTGTTGTTGTATAGTTCTATCCAGTCGTTCTTCTTCATCCAGTCGTTGATGAAGACGCTGTTGCCGGCACTCACCTCGTTCACTTTGATGGGAACGGCGATGGCGGCCAACAATTCTCCATCGGTGTTGGATTCCTCGTAGGTGGCCACGAGTGTGAGCGACCCTTGGTCGGCTATGTCGTATTCCGGGTCTGTGCCCAACAAGTGCCCTCTCTCGTCATACCAACCTTTGAAGACATAGCCTTCGGGGGCGGAGGACTTGATGATGGCGGGTGCAAACAGGGTTCCGTCGAACCGGTCGGTGGGAATGGAGAGACCGTTGAGTTGAAGTTTGCCGGAAGGAATGTTGGAGGAGATTTTCACCTGTTGGCCGGGAGTGGTGATTCGGGCGTTGCTCCATTGTGCCAGGGCGTCCATCATCTTGTTGCGTCGTGTCACCGTGAGTGCGGCTTTGACGTAACTTGCTGTGGGGTCGGTGGAGAGACCCTCCCAGGCGAGGGCGGGGTTCATCTCGTCGGATATGCGGTCGATGATGTCGGCGCATCTCGTCGGTTCGAACACGCTGCCTGCCACAAGGCAATAGGTGTCGATGAACTGCTTGCGGAAGGTTTCGTTCTCCAGCATGTTGAGGAAGATGGACACAAGGGGGCATCCGCCGTTGTTGGTGATGTGGGTGAAGGCATAGGCATCGTAGCGAAGGGCTTGGTCGATGTCGAAGAGCACGATGTGGAATTTGCCGTCGTCGCCCTTGAAAGCCTTGCAGTTGTTGCCGGGCCAGTCGTCACCGCCGAGGAAGATCTGGGTGGCCATGTAATTGATGAACTCGTCCATGTCCACCATGCTGCAAATCTGCTCGTAGGTGTCGGCGTTGCTGGCGGATGCGGAGAGCGTCCTCCATAGGTTGAAAGCATCGGCATTGCCCACCTTCACGTCGATGCCGCCGCCAAGTTCCATCTGGTCCATCAGGTCGGTGTCTATGCCGTAGTTGGCATAGGCGAAATGCTTGTTGCTGGGTTCGCGCAGGTTGAGCATCCCTTGGTATTTGCCATTGATGAAGCTGTGCACGGGCATGTAGTCCTGGCAGTCGAGGTGGAACCCGCTGCTGATGATGATATGTTGCAGCGAGGCGTCTTTGATGCGGCACAAGAGGTCGTTGCCGCCATTGCGCAACTGCAGGGCCTTGTGCTTCAGGTAGGGCTTGTTGTCGAAGAAGGGATGATTCACGAAGTTGAGTCCTTCGTATTCTTTCTTGGCGATGAGTTTGAAGTTGAACGGATACCATGACCGGCTCCATCCTCCAAACCTGGACAAGGACATCTCTTGCTCGTGATGGCTTTGGTTGTCGGGGGTGAAGTAGCTGAGATGTACGGGGCGCTCCCAGTCCATGTTCCAGTTGCAGTTGAAGTTGACGCCGCCGCCGGTGATGCCTTTGGTGCCGGTGACGAAGACGCCCATCTCGTCGTCAAAGAAGTTGACGGGGTCGGAAGCGACGGAGACGATGGGCAGCATGTAGTCCTTGTCCTTGAAAATATAGGAGCAGGTCTTCACCGGACTGGGCAGCATGCCGCTTTTGAAGAGCCGCAGTCTGAGGATGGTGGTCTCGCTGATGTGGAAGATGCCGTCCTGGCTGATGTCTCCGTGTTGCTCCGTGGGTGTCGACCCGTCGGTGGTGTAACGGAGTGTTGCGCCGCTGGGAATGTCAACCTCCACGGTGAGTTGGCCGGTGAAAAGTTGCGATTCCTGGCTCACTTCCGGGGCGTCGAGACGAAGGGCGGTCAAGGCATCGAGCTTTTCCTTGCTGCCGGCATTGCTGGCGCCGGGGGTGGGGTAGGCGGTGACGATCCATTTTCCCGTGCCGTCTGTCGTGCGGGCGTAGGAGGTGCGGCTGATGGCGGCGGGATAGGCCTGGCTGGCGATGAGGGTGCCGTTGGACTGGCTCAGGTAGATGGTGCCGCCATCCATGTCAAGTTTGAAATCCACCTGGCCGTCGTAGGTCTCGCGGTGGTCGAACCACACCAGTCCGAAACCTTTGGGCGGGACGGCTCCACTCTTCGAGGTCAGTCGGCATTTCAACAGGTTGTCGGGGTCGTCGCTGACATACAGGTTGCGCAGGCTGACGCCTTTTTCGGTGGGGTTGTAGAGTTCGATGTATCCTCCGTAGTTGGATGAGGGGTCGACAAACATGTCGATGTTTGACACCTGTATCTCGTTGATGAGCAAATCCTTGGCATTGGCAGTGCCGTTTTCCACGGTGATGTTGACGGTGCTTGCCACAAGGCTTTTCGCACCATTGGCGATGGCGGTGACTTGGGCGGTGCCTTCTCCTTTTGCGATGAGCAGGCCGTTGGCATCTACTTCCACCACGCCAGTGTTGGACGACTGCCAGGTGAGCGTCGTGTCTGAGGCCGTGGCGGGGAGCACCTTGCCTTCCAGCTGCCTTCTCTCATAGGTCACCATGGTGAGCGATGGGGGGTCGAGTTGCACGGCATCGGCATACACGAGGTTGTCCTTGCCAAGATAGAAGAGTTGGAAATTGTCCCAGCACGCCCAGTCGTATTTGTAGCCGAGCGACTTCTTCACACCGATGGTCAATGTACCGTTGGTGACGGGTACGAGCAATTCCACAGGGTATTCGCCGTCGGAGAATGCCCCTGAGGCTCCCCTTTGTGTGTCGGGCACCCAGCCCAGTTCGGTGGAGTAGTCGTCGGGATGGGTTGCCGTGTCGTGGGCGTAGTCGAAAGGAGAAGGAAGGCCTGCGGTTACACGGTTGGCGTAGAGTTCGGCAAGGTGTTTCTCCATACCGAGTTTCCTGCTGATGACGGCAAAGGGGATGGTATACATCGCATACATGTTGTTGGCGTCGTTCTCCTCCCATCCGCCACCATAATACGACTTGTGTTGCTCGTCGTGATAGTCGCCATAGCGGTAGAAACCTTGGGCTTGGAGGCGATACCAGCCGTTGGGAAGGTTGCTCAAGGTCTGGTTCACGTCGAACGTGGTGTTATATTTCTCAGCATTCAGGTTGGAGGAGGAGCCTCCGATGACGGGATTGTCTTTCCATCCGTTCGCGCTGTTGAACTGTGGGTTGGTGATGCGCGAGGTCATGTCGAAGGGATTGTCGGGACTGGCGTTCTCGTAGTCCTCGGGGTCTTCTTCGTCGTCTTCTATCTGGTAGTCGTCGTTGTTGAAGGCTTGAAGCAGAGTGAGTTCGATGTTGTCCCATATCGTCCAGTCGCAGCCGTCCTTACGCGATTTCCGCAGTCCGAGGGTGAGTTGGTGGTCGCTGACGGTCACCTCCACCTCGTTGTCTGTGTAGAGGCCGGCGGTGAAGGCGTTGGCTGCCTCTGCCATGGAGTAGGGCAGGTTGGCACTCGAGCCGCTGAGCCCCATGGCCACCATGTTGTCATACTCGCTGGCGATGCTTTGGAGAGGGGTGGATGTGTTGTTGGCGTAGAGTTCGGCGCGAAGCCGCTCGGTGCCGTTGTCGTGTGCCTGCAAGGCCACGCTGTTGGTGTTGTCCCTGGTGTTGTTGTAACGGTAGAACCCTTGTGCCTTGAGGCGGTACCTGCCGTTGGGGATGTTTTCCAATAGTTGATGGACGTCGAAATTGGCGTTCCACACTTCGGCGCAGAAATTGCCCGTCTCGTTGTTGCCTTCAACGCCTCCGATGCCGAAGGAACTGCCTTCCCACCTACCCATGTTGTAATTGCGGTCGAAACGGGCGTCGGCCACCAGGAAGGTGGCATCGACAGGATGGGCGGAGGTGGCGGTGAGCAGTTGGCGGAGCATCTGCGCATGGGTGAGAAACTGCCACTGCGCCTCGTTGCTGTTGGGGTCTGTGAGGAAGGTACCCACGATGTCGGTGCCGAAATAGCCTAGGTAGCCACCGTAGGGGTTGCTGATGATATGGCAGCCCGACTGCCCTTCGCTGATGGGCCATGCCAATTTGTAGGAGTCGAGGAACAATCCTTCCGTGGTGGGGCTGAGGTAGCCTTCGCTGGATTTGTCGAAACCTGTGCGGATGTAATAAGTGCCTTCGCCGGCTTCTTCCAGGGTGAGCGGCAGGGCATGCTCGCCCAAAACGGCTTGGGTGCCCCAGTCGCCTCCGGCCATGAGAAACCGGCCGGAGGCCTTGTTGAGCAGGTAATAGGTTCCCTCTTTCAAGGAGGACTGGGCAGCGACGGATGCGCAGCACGCCACTAGGAAGAGGAGAAGCATGCTTGAACGGGTGGATGGTCGGTTTGTCATAAGGTGTTGCTGGGTGTCGGTGATTGTCGTTGAATGTCAGTGAACGGTGGAGTCTGTCAATATGATGTTGTCGCCTTCGCATCTCACTTTGCCTTCACGGTCCAGGTGCTCGATGATGCGGTTGATGGCATCCTTGGTCTTGGGCGTGCGGCGAGCGAAACCGAGGAGACGGGAGATTTGCGAGAGGAGGTCGTCGATGCTGAGCGACATCTGCTGGCTCATGGCAAGAAGGACGGCGTTTCGCACTTCTACCAACGGGATGTCTTCAATGTCGCGGCCGCTGGCTTGGCGGTATTTGTCATAGCCCTTGGCTGCTTCGGCATTGGTCCAGTAGGCGGCGTTGGTGGGTACCGACAGGGGGTCGACATAGGCCTTGGAGAGACCTTTTTCCAAGATGTGTTGCAGACGGTCGGTGTTGCGTGTCTGGCCGTAGATGGACATGATGCGCTTGCGGAGGTAGCCGATGGTCACCGGCTGCTCGGTGGCGATGATGTCTCTGATGTCTTGTTCCACTTGGCGGCGTGCCAATGCCAGCACTTCCTGTGTCTTGTTGGTGTAGCGCTGCGGGATGTTGGCTTTCTTGTAGGGAATCTCCTTGTCGTTCTCTGGGGCTTCCAGCACCTCGTCTTCTTCTACGGTGAACCCCATGCCACCCAGGAACCCACTCTTGGGGGCGTTGGTGGAGGCTGGTGCGTTCGTGCCCTTGTTGGTCTCTGGCGCGTCTTTGCTCTTGATGGCATCCAGATGGTCGAGGATGCGGTCGGTCACCTTCTCGGGATTGAGGAACCAGTCGATGGTCCACACGCGAATCAAGTTCCATCCCAATCCTTTCAGGACGCCGGGTTGGCATATCTCGCGGTCTCGCTCCGTGTGTGTGTTGTAGTAGTTCTTGCCGTCGCAGATGATGCCGAGCAGGTATTGGTCGGGGTGCTCTGGGTCGACAACGGCCAGGTCCACCTTGAAACGCGAGCGGCCGACGAGGGTGTCTACCTTGTAGCCATGCAAGCGCAGTTCGTTGGCGATGGCATCGACGAGAGTGGTGTCGGTCTCTTCTTGTATCTGCGTGGCTGATAATGACATACGTCCGCTCTTCGCAAATTCCAAGAAACGTTTCAGGCCTTCCACGCCACGGGCTTTGCTGCGGTTGAGGTCGATTTGCTCGGGCTGGAGGGTGGAGAACACCATCATCTCGTAGCGGGCGCGGCTGACAGCAACGTTGAGGCGGCGCTCGCCGCCTGTGTTGTTGAGCGGACCGAAGTTCATCGACACACGGCCGTTCTTGTCGGGGCCGTAACCCACGGAGAAAAGGATGACGTCGCGCTCGTCGCCTTGCACGTTCTCCAGGTTTTTCACGAAGATGGGCTCTTCGCAGTCGTAGGCGCGTTTCTCCAACAGCGGGTCCTTGCTCAACTCATCGACGAGGATGTCTTCAATGAGGTCTTGTTGCACCTTGCTGAACGACACGATGCCGATGCTGCGCTTTGACAACTCGTTGTCTTTCAAACGCCTGACTACTTCGGCCACGATGGCCTCGGCTTCTGCGCGGTTGCTCCGCGACTTGCCATAGTCGTAGGTGCCTGCCACGGGGATGAAGTTCACCTTGGAGGCGCGGTCGTCTACCGAGGGGAAGGTGTAGAGTTTGCCGTCGTAGTATTGGGAGTTGCTGAAGGCGATGAGGCTCTCGTGGCGGCTGCGGTAGTGCCATGTGAGGTAATGGTCGGGGAACGACAGGGTGATGCAGTCGTCGAGGATGCTCTCCATGTCGTCGTTCTCTGCCTCGCTCTCATCCACTGACGTGGTGGTGAAGAAACTCGTCGGGGGCATCTGCTTCGGGTCGCCCACGACGATGAGTGCCTTGCCACGGGCGATGGCGCCGACGGCCTCGCTGGTGGGCATCTGCGACGCCTCGTCGAACACCACGATGTCGAACTTGTCCTGGTCTAGGTCGATGAACTGCGCCACGGAGATGGGACTCATCAGCATGCAGGGGCACAACTTGGGAAGCAGGGTGGGTATCTGGTCGATGATGTGGCGGATGGTGGCGCCGCGGCCGCCGGAGGCGATGAACCGCTTGAGGATGCCTATCTCGCTGCTGCTGGCTGCCTCGATGGTGAGCGAGGGGATGCGGGAGGCGAGTTTGCAGTAGAGGGCTTTCTTCGTGAGGTCTTGGAACTGCTTGGCCATGTCGCTATAACGGGCGATGGTTTCCTCGAAGATGATGCCGTTGAAGATTTGCAGGTCGGCATTGTGGTCGATGAAGTCCATCGACAGTTTCTTGTAGAGGCCGCGCAAGGTGGCGTCGCAGGCCTCGCGGCTGCTGTGACCGTTTTCTATGAATTCCATGGTCGGTTCCAGGCCTTGCTCTTGAAGTTGTCGGCGGCGGATGCACCACTGCGCCCAGTCTCTCGACTTGTTCATTCCCACCAGCCATTGCGGGGTGCGGAGGATGATGTCGTCGATGGTGATGCGCGGGTCGATGGTGCAATAGTCGCGGGCGCCGGTCATCAGGTCGTTCATCTGGCGAACGGCGGTCAAGTCGATGCCTTGGGTGGCGCTGACGTTGACGGGGGGAATGTAGGCGGCGGGCATGGGGGTCTCGCCTAGCATGGCGCGGATGGCGGGGGCTTGGCGGAGGCTTTCCTCCATTTTGTCCCATTGCTCTTGCTCGGGGGTTCCTATGTCGCCGAACACCTTGCTGCTCTGCTGGCGCAGGCGGGAGAGCTTCTCGAGTTGTTCCTTGTGCTTGTCGAGAAGGGCAATCAACGGCTCGATGTCGTCGGAAGTGATGTTGGGACGGTAGCCGCGAAGGCTTTTCACCACCTTCTTCTTGGCGAAGTAGCGGGGGAGGAACCATTTGTCGCAGGCGTTGGCCCACTCGCCTCTCAGTTGGATGACATCGAGGGAGAGGACGGCCTTGGCGTAATCCCTGGCGACGTTGGAACGCACCGCCTCCAAGGCCTTGCCATCGGCGATGTGCTGCTGCCATGCGGCTTTCTGTTGCTCGTCGCTGACGATGCGCAAGAGGTCGCTGCTGATGCCTGGGATGGCGGCCAAGGCGTCGGCGAAACGCACGGCCCATGACACGCTGGAGGTGTTTTCCGCCAGGGTGAGACCATTGGCCTGGGCGAGTGCACGGAGGGCGGTGCGTACATTGGGTGCCAACTTGCCTACTTGCTGCAGGAACGTGGTGGTCTTTTGCTGGGCGTCATACGAGGGGTCGGTGATGGAAAGACCGTTGAGTGGATGGTCTTTCGGTGAACCAGTGATGTTGAGCACAGCTGAGAGCTGGAGGATGGCTTTCTCCTCTTCGTCGATGCGCTGGCTGTCGATGCCGTCGAGCAGGGTCGGGGTGGGGTTGAGTGAGTCTTTGCCTTCTATGCTTGTGTAGCGTGTGATGTAGTCGTAGAGAGACAAACCGGTGGGTTGCTTCTCATGGAGCAGGTTGACGTATTTGATGAGCGACTTCCGCTGCTCGAAGAGTGCGTTGGACTCGCTCTCGTATGCCTCGGGCGACTTGATGCGGGTGAGGTCGAGGGCGCTTTGCAACTGTTGCAACAAGTGGCTCTTGGTCATCTTGTTGGAGTGCATCTCCAGGCAGAAGGGGTCGAGGCCGATTTTCGCCAAACGTTTCTGCACCACCTCCAAGGCTGCCATCTTCTCTGCTACGAAAAGCACACGGCGGTTATGGAACAAGGCGTTGGCGATCATGTTGGTGATGGTCTGGCTCTTGCCGGTGCCGGGAGGGCCGTAGAGGATGAAACTGCGGCCTTCGCCCGACTCGATGACGGCCTCCAACTGAGAGGAATCGACATCGACGGGGATGGCGTAGTTGCCGGGTGCGACGGTGACATCCACCTTCCGGGTGTCGGTGGTGGAGGGCTCTTCCACGCCGACAAGGCGCTTCTGGATGAGGCTTTCCACCACAGGGTTCTGACGCATCTTCTCGGCATTGTTGTGGATGTCGTTCCACATGACGAACTTGCTGAAGGAGAAAAGGCCGAGCATGCTCTCTTCTATCACATCCCAACGCTGCTGGCTCTCAATGGCTTTCCTGACGATGGAGAACACCTGGCGCACATCGATGCCTGAGTCGTCGGTGGGGAGGGGGTCGAGGCCGGTCATGTGGATGTCGTATTGCTGGCTCATCATCTCCACAAGCGTGGTGTTGAAGGTGATGTCCTCTTCACGCACGCGTAATAAATAGTTGTTGCCGCTCTTCTTCACCAGGTCTACTGGTTCCAGCAACAGCGGGGCGTAGCGTGGCTTGACGCTCTTGTCTGTCTCATACCATTTCATGATGCCTAGCACGAGGAAGAGCGTGTTGGCGCCGTTTTCCTCCAATGCCGTGCGGGAGGAACGGAACAAGCCTTTCAAGGTGTTGGTCAGTTCCTCTTCTTTCAAATAGGAGTGCAATTGGTTGTGCTTCAGCCCTTCGGTAACGACTTTTTCCATTGTCTCATGTAGGGCGCGGGAGTTGAAGATGCCGTTTTCGTCGGCCTTTGCTACGAGGTCGGCGGGGCGTGGGATGATCTTGAAGTCTTCCTTGGCTTGCAAGTGGTCTTCCAACACGTCGATATCGAAGGAGACGAATTGGGTGAGTTTCTTGCCCATGCGCATGTTGAGCAGGTTGTTGCGCAAGGAGAAGTCGAGCAACTTGCGCTCCCATATCTGTTGACGGGTCAGATGGCGCTCGTCGGTATTCTCAAGTTCGTATTGGCGTAGTTCACGCATGCCGTCGGTGGCTTGGTCGAGTTTGAGACCTTCTTGAACGGAGGAGTCGGCTTCCCGTGGTATGGGACGGACGTTCAGCAGACGACAGCGGTAGACATCGATGGCCATGAGGAAATCGTCGCCTCTCAGGTGAAGGTTGTTTTCTGCCTCCTTCACCGCTTGCTCGAATGATACGCCTTTTTCAGTGAGCATCGTCGATTCCACCACCACCATCTCGCTGATGCCGTCGGCGACTGACTTGGAGAGGAAACTCGCATCGTCGCAGAATGTTTGGGGGTAATATTTATCCACCAGCCAGCAGCCAAGATAGGCATGGCCTTTGGCGATGATTACCAACGGGTGCAGGCCGATGGCTTCCAGGCAGGAGGCATAGGCAAGGGTCAGGTCGAGGCACGTGCCTTGTTTCTGGCTCAGCACTTCGTCGGTCAATCTGATGCGCTGGCCGTCTTTTTCGAAACTGGGTGGGACGGTGATATAGACCAACCCTTGTTCACGGAAGGCTTCATAGACGGCGGCTACCTGGGCACGGACACGATTGGGGTCTTGGGTCTGGTATTCGTCCAAAGCCGAGGAACCGGTGAGACGCTCGAGTTGCTTGGCGGTGGCCAATTTGATGGGATTGAGCGCCGGGGTGTTGGGGGTGACGAAGACCGACAGCAACTCAGGGTTGCTTCCGATGCCAAGCCATTGGTTGAAGGCCATCAGGTGGATGTCATGGGTTTGGCGGTAGAGTTCTTTGTCTTGGCTTCCTTCCATTGGGGGCTGGCCTTCCGCCACAGGTTGGGCGGGGGCGCCTTCTTCCAGGGAACGGGCGTCCTCGTTGTCACGGGAGGGTTGGGATGCCTCGCCCGAAACGTTTCCAAAACGTCTCACTGTGATGGTGAATTGCGTATCGACACTCTCTGTCAGGTGACGGAGCATGTCAAGGTCGGGCTTGATGTCGAGGTTCGGCACGGAAACGGTCTTTCCCTTGGGCACCATGCTGATACGGCTCTCCGAGGTGCTGAGCATCTCGCCGCTGATGCTTACAACGAGGTCGTGCCAGTCTTCTTCGTCGTCGTTGGTCAGTTCGCAGATGTTCACATAAGAGTCTCCTTTCAACGTACTGGCATAGTTGACGGATGAGTTGTATTCAATTCTAAGATTGGATGAGGTTAGTTGTTCTTTCATAGGTGATGGATGTTGGGTTGGTGTGATGGGTCAATATGAAACGGAGCAGGGTATGCCCTCTGACAATACTAGGTCGCGGATGCGGTTGAGTTCTTCGGGAGTGGCTTTCTCCAGATGGCTGTCCGGGGTCTCACGATCGATGGTATATACCATCACTTCGCGAGGACGGATGCGACGGAGGGCGTCGAGCCAGGGGAGCACGTATCGGTCGCCGGTGTTGTCGGCATCGCCTGAAGAGGTGACGCCTTTCATAAACATGCTTTGTATCACAAGGTGGCCTTCGAACAACTCCATGTCGGAGATGATGCGACGCACGTCATAATGGGGGCTGCAAGGGCGGTCTACCATGTTGATGTAGCCTTCATCTACCGTGTCCAATTTCAGGATGTTGTTGTCTATCCGCTTCAAGGCTTCGCGAATCTCGGCACGATGTATCTGTGTGGAGTTGCTGAGCACCGACACTTTGGCTTCAGGAGCCAATTCGTCGCGTAGAGACAGCGTGTCGTCGATGATGGCGGGGAAGTCGGGGTGAAGCGTGGGCTCGCCATTGCCGGCGAACGTGAGCACGTCGGGATGCTGGCCGGCGGAGGCCATTTCCTCCAACTTCCGCCGAAGCCTGTCGGCCACTTCCTGCCGCGTGGGGCGACGGGAGCGGGTGCGATGGTCGGAGTTGAAACCACATTCGCAATAGATGCAGTCGAAGGAACATATCTTTCCGTCGCCGGGCTGAAGGTTGATGCCTAGGGAAATACCCAGACGACGGCTGTGGACAGGACCGAAAATGGGTGATGGGTATATTATCATGTTTTTTCTGCTTTCAATACGCAAAGGTAATCATTTTTCTCTCTTCATAGCGTTAATAGTAGTTAAAGGTTTGCTTTGCCAAGCTTTTTTTACTACTTTTGCACAAAATTTGGTGTATTATAACCTAAAAAATGGGAAAAAACAAAAACAAGACCCGTAGCCGCCAAGGGGGGCTACAGGTGATTACTTTGTGCATCAGCACCGCAATGGTGCTTATTTTACTTGGAATAGTGGTTCTTACCGTCCTTTCTGCAAGGAACTTGTCTTCATCCATCAAGGAGAAACTGCCGGTTTTCATCGACCTGGGACAAGACCTTACTGAAACTGAAGCACAGCAGTTCTGCGACAACTTGTCGTCGAAAAAATATATCAACTCTTTGAAGTACATCACAAAGGAACAGGTTTTGGAGGAGACGAAAAAGACCTTGGGCACAGACCCTGAGGAATTTGCCGGCACAAATCCTTTCCTGCCTTCTCTGCAGTTCCAACTCCATGCCGACTATGCCAACACCGACTCTTTGAAATGGATCTCCGAGGAACTCACCAAACTTCCCAATGTCACGGATGTGAGGTATCCTGAAGACTTGATCAAGCAGGTGAACAGCATGGTGAAGAAAATCAGTCTTCTGCTCCTTGTCATTGCCGCTTTGCTTCTCATCGTTTGCTTCGTCCTCATCAACAACACCGTGAAACTCAGCATTTATGCCAGAAGGTTCAACATTCACACTATGAAACTCGTTGGCGCGTCGTGGGGATTCATCAGAGGGCCGTTCATCAAGCAGGCTGTGGCACAAGGACTTGTGGCTGGCATCTTGGCCAATGTGGTGTTGGGCATCGGGATGTATCTACTCTGGAAGAACCAGCGTGATGTCATGGAGGTGATCACATGGGAGGTGCTTATCATAACAGGCATCGCCGTGCTGCTCTTCGGTGTCATCATCACAACATTCTGCTCCTGGCTTTCTGTGAACAACTTCCTCAAGATGAAGGCCGGAGAACTTTATAAGATTTAATATCTAACTTTCAATCAAAAACATTTGTTATGAAGAAAAGTACTACCATGGGCAAAAGCAATGTCACGAACTATACAAAGGTCATGGGCAAAAGAAATGCCGTTGATAAAAGAAATCTGGCTTTCGGAAAAACCAATTTCATCCTGCTGGCCATCAGTGCGATCATTGTCGTCATTGGATTCATACTCATGAGTGGGCCTGGTTCGTCTGTCGAGAAATACAATCCTGATATCTTCGGTTCCATGCGTGTCACCGTGGCTCCTATCATCTGTTTCTTGGGGTTCATTTCCATGATTGTTGGGGTGATGTATAGGAAGAAGGATTCTGAAATGAATGATGATGACTTTTCTGAGTAGACAACGATTGAACCTGTTTAAAGGATTATGATAAGGAAGTAAAGCAGAACTTTAAGCATATTGGTCCTATCTTTTTTTTGCATGTGATTAGCAGAATCAAGGGTAGGTGTTTTGATTGAATTAAATGGATTGATAGAAGCGGGAGCGGCTTTGATGATTGTTTCTCCCTTTATTAACAAATTGACAAATAGAAAAAATAATTCCAAATAACAAATGGATTGGATACAAACCATCATCATTGCCATTGTGGAAGGCTTGACGGAGTTCCTCCCTGTCTCTTCCACCGGGCATATGATTATCACACAAAATCTTTTGGGAGTCAAGCAAGGTGATGCCTTCGTACATGCTTTCACCTTCATCATACAGTTTGGGGCCATCCTCTCTGTGGTTTGCCTATATTGGAAGAGGTTCTTCCATATCGACCATACTCCTGCACCGGAGGGTAGCAACGCTTTCCAGAAATTGATACATAAGTTCAGGTTCTATTGGCTTTTGTTCATCGGAGTGCTACCTGCCGTCGTCATCGGACTGCTTGCCAAGAAATCGGGACTGCTCGACTGGCTGCTCGACAGCGTGTTGGTCGTGGCCATCATGCTCGTTCTCGGTGGCATCTTCATGCTCTTTTGCGACAAATGGTTCAACAAAGGCAAAGACTCCGTAAAGGTGAATGAGAAGAAGGCTTTCAACATCGGCCTATACCAATGCATCTCAGTCATACCGGGAGTGTCACGCTCAATGGCTACCATCGTCGGTGGCATGACACAGGGGCTTTCACGCAAGAAGGCGGCTGAATTCTCGTTCTTCCTTGCCGTGCCTACCATGGCGGGGGCCACCTTGCTCGACCTGCTCGACCTCTTCAAGGAAGACACGGCTTGGGCCACCACGCACAACATCACCATGCTCATCCTTGGATGTGTAGTGGCTTTCATCGTTGCACTCCTGGCTATGAAATGGTTTGTGAACTTCCTCACCAAATACGGTTTCAAGGCATTTGGCGTGTATCGCATCATCGTCGGCGGCATCATCATCGTCATGCTGCTGATGGGACAATCACTGGTAATGGTTGACTGATGGATTTTCAGGAAGGGGTCATCATAGGCATAGACAAACCCTACCGAATGTCAAGTTTCGGGGCTTTGGCGCATATCAGATTCCTCATCTCGAAGAAACTCGGGGTGAAGAGGGTGAAAACCGGACATGCTGGAACGTTGGACCCTCTTGCCACGGGCGTTTTGCTTTTGTGCACAGGGAAAGCCACCAAGCAGATAGAGCAACTGCAAGCACATACCAAGGAATATGTGGCGGGATTGAAACTCGGGGCGACGACGGCCAGTTTCGACCGCGAGCACACCGTCGATTTCACATACCCCACAAAGCACATCACACGCCAACTCGTAGAGGACACGCTGAAGCAGTTCGTGGGCGACATCATGCAGGTGCCGCCGGCGTTCTCGGCTTGCAAGGTGGATGGCAAAAGGGCTTACCACCTGATGAGGAAGGGAAAAGACGTGGAACTCAAGGCGAAACCGCTGAGGATAGACGAAATCGAACTGCTCGACTTCAATCCTCTCGCCATGACGATGGCCATTCGAGTGGTGTGTGGCAAGGGCACATATATCAGGGCCTTGGCAAGGGACATTGGCCAAGCTCTTGGCAGCGGGGCTTTCCTCACTTCGCTCAGGAGGACAAGGGTGGGGGACTACAGCATAGAAGATTGCCTCACGCTGGATGACTTCCCCGCATGGCTCGATGCGCAAGACATCGTTCCCTACCCGAAAAAAGTGTCCGAAAAGGGCGATAAAGAAGATTATTATAATATAAGGAGACAAGATATATGAAATTATCACAGTTCAAGTTCAGACTTCCGGAAGAGCAAATCGCGCTTTATCCCAATTACAACAGAGACGAATGCCGTATGATGGTGGTTCACCGCAAGTCGGAAAGAATCGATATGTTCAGGAAAGATGAGAATGGCGAACCTCTGAAAAATGAGGACGGGTCACCTCAGTATATTGAGTTCCGACACCTTATAGAATATTTCGACGAGGGCGATGTCTTCGTCTTCAACGACACCAAGGTATTCCCTGCAAGGCTTTATGGCACGAAGGAAAAAACGGATGCCAAAATAGAGGTGTTCCTGCTCAGGGAACTCAACGAGCAACTGAGGCTGTGGGACGTCCTCGTGGAACCGGCAAGAAAAATCAGGATTGGCAACAAACTCTTCTTCGATGAAAGCGGCACCATGGTGGCTGAGGTCATCGACAACACCACCAGCAGGGGGCGCACGCTGCGCTTCCTCTACGACTGCCCTCACGACAAGTTCAAACGCGAACTCTACGCCCTTGGTTCCGCACCGCTGCCTCACTACATCATCGACCATGAGGTGGAGAAGGAGGTGCCCGACGAGAGCGAACCGGGCAAGACCAAGATCATCAAGGTGAAAGACCGCCCTGTCCTGCCTGAGGACATGGAGGATTTCCAATGCATCTACGCCAAGAACGAAGGGGCTGTCACCGCACCGGCTTCTGGACTCCACTTCAGCCGAGAGTTGATGAAACGAATGGAAATCAAAGGCATCGAGTTCGCTTTCATCACCATGCACTGCGCTCTCGGGGCATTCCACAACATCGAGGTGGAGGACCTCACCAAGCACAAGATGGACTCTGAGCAGATGTTCGTGGAAAAGGAGGCTTGCGACATCGTCAACGCGGCAAAGGCGGAGGGAAGGCACATCTGCGCCGTAGGAACCAGTGTCATAAAGGCCACGGAGACCGCTGTTGGTACCGACGGGCAACTCAAGGAGTATGAGGGATGGACCAACAAGTTCATCTTCCCGCCTCATGAGTTCGGACTGGCCGACTCCATGGTGTGCAACTTCTACCATCCTCTCTCCACGCTCCTCATGTCGGCCTGTGCCTTCGGTGGATACGACCTGGTGATGAAGGCTTACGACATGGCAATAGAGAATGGATACAAGTTTGGATGCTACGGTGATGCCATGCTCATACTTGATGACTGAAACACTGCATATCACCTATCTCGGCCTCGGATCCAACCTCGGAGACAAAGTTGAAAACATCAACGTGGCCGTCAAAAAAATTGAAGAGCTGATTGGACGCGTCGTGCGACAATCGGCTCTACATCTTTCTGCACCATGGGGATTCGACTCTGATAACTCTTTTGTCAACGCCGTTGTCGCCTGCCAAACCTCATTGTCGCCAAGGCAACTCCTGAAGGCGACACAGACCATAGAAAGGGAGATGGGAAGAACGGAAAAATCACTCAACGGGGTCTATCACGACCGCATCATCGACATCGACATCCTCCTCTACGACGATTGGCGCATCGACTATCCCGACCTCAAGATTCCTCACCCTCTCATGCGTGAACGCGACTTCGTCATGATACCGCTCCGGGAAGTGTGGAGGGATGATGAGTAAGTTTCTAATGTATCCTTAAAGCCATAAGGGCTGTGCACACTTGTAGAGACGTGATTCTTCCCGTCTTCTGATTCTTCCCGTCTCCTCCGAAGTCGTAGAGACTTGCTTCAGTCACCTCCGCCCATTAACAATACGGTGCAACAGGCGGTGCGTATCCCCTTACAACAGTCGGTGCGCATCCCCCTACAACAGTCGGTGCACATATCCCCTCCCCTCGAGGGGAGGGGCTGGGGTGGGGTCTTTGACTAAAAGGTTTATCCGTCTGATTCAGAATTATGGAATGAAGTTTTTGATTCAAAAGTCTTCCCATAAAGCGGTAATAGTGAGCATCTTTAAGGGGGTAGGGTGTCCAATTTGCAACCTGTTGTTTCATAAAGATTCCGTTTCGCTTTCTATGCCAAGAGGTCTTGTCCTACAGGCGGTGTGCATATCCCCTCCCCTCGAGGGGAGGGGCT
>JAFWSS010000085.1 GCA_017524385.1 Prevotella sp. | reverse complement strand
GTAGGGGCATAAGCCTTTCATCTACAAATGCTTATGCCCCTACAGGGCGACTATGAACATCTTGACACCCAAGGCGTTGCCTTGGGCTATGTGCTTGCTGGCCTTTCAGGCCGCCCTTCGGATACAAGCGGATAATCATTTTTTGAAAATACTTCCGATTGATGAAACCGCACAGCATGAAAAATTCTTTGACGAGCCAAGCGGCAAAGTTGAGCCCCTGCCATTTGAAAAATTCATTTTGACGAAACACTCCCTGTGGATGACGAAACATGCCTCTCTGTTGATGAAGCGAAAAACTTTTCCCGGAACGAAAAATAAAGTTGGAATAAAGGATAAAAATGAATAACTTTGCGGTTGATGAAAAGACTTTTTGCAATGATTATTTGTGGTTGGGTGACGGCCATCAGCCTATGGGCCGACCCATCCATTTCCAGCCAACTGAGCTACCGCCGCCTCACCACACTCGACGGGCTGCCACAGATGCAGGCCGAGTCGGTGTGGCAGGACCGCGACGGCTACATCTGGATAGGCACGCTCTCCGGTTTCGTGCGCTATGACGGGCGCACACTCACACCTTTCTTAAAAGGACGGCGCGAGAACATCGTGTCATTCAAACAGACGGAAGAAGGGGTTAGCGCACTGGGATTCCGACGGCAATGGCTCATCGATGGCAACAAAACCGTGATGCGCCCCATCGACCCCGACCAACAATGGCTGACCAACGAATCCGATGGCATACAACACTGGCTGCTCAACAACTTGAACGCCACCGACCTGCCCGACGGGATGATACTTCTGGAAGACGAACAAGAGACCCACCGCATGCTTGCACGCCTGACCCGCAACGGTTGGGAAACCCATCTCAAGGCAAGCGTCTTCGACCTGATGATGCCCGACCGCAAGATGTATATCGACGGCGACGACACCTACGTTCCCACTGAAAAGGGACTGTATGTGGTGCGCAACCAGAAGGAACGGCTGTTGACAGCAAAGGACGACATCTTCACACTCACCAGGATGGGCGGCAAGCTCTACGCCCTGGCAGCCGACGGCCTCTACACCCTCGACAACGACCAACTGACGCTCGCCACGCCATTCCATTTCGAAGCACCCGACTACGGCCTCTTCGCCCGGGAAGGAAAGGACAAGCGACTCTTCATCGCCGACGCCCACACCTTATATCAATATGACGGAAAGGACGTCCGTCCACTCGCCAGCGGCTTCAACCTCATCAAGAGCCTGTTTGTCGACAAATGGGGACGGTTGTGGATGGCCACCTACCAAGGCGTGTATCTCTTCTTCCATACCAACTTCATCAATCACCAACTCAACGACGACAACGACATCGTGCGGGCACTCTGCAACGACGGCAAGGGACACATCGTCATGGGCACGCTCAATGGAGCATTGCTGGTCGACGGCCAACAACTCCATGCCGAGGAAGGACAGTTCTTCAACCCCTCCTCCACGCGGATAGGACATACCATATACATGGTGGGCAAGGGCGACGTGGCAGCCATCGACGACGGCACACTGCGCTGGCTCAAGCTACCGCAAGACCGCTACCAGTTTGTGGCACAAGCCTCCGGACGTCTCATCATCGGCAACCGACAAGGGATACTCGTCTACGACCCACAGAGCCAGCGCCTCGACACCCTCACCCAGGAAATCATGCATCCCTGGTGTGCCGCAGAGGACAAAAACGGCAACCTATGGGTGGGCAGCAGTTCCGGACTGTACCGCATCGCCGGTTGGCAGAAGGGCAAGCCCCGGAAAGAATGTGTGCAACAAAAAGTCATCTCCACCATGGAAGGCGACAGCCACGGAAACATCCTCTTCGCCTCCAACGACTCCCTCTTCCTCATCCGCAACGGACGGGTGGAAGACCTCGCCAGCCAGCCCCCCTTGCTCGCCAGCCATGAGATACGTTCCCTGCACGTCTCGCCACGCGGCTTCCTCGTCGTGGCAACCCTCGACGGCATTCTCGTGGCGCACATCGACGGCGACTGCCACATCAGCGATGCGCAATGGTTCGACCACACCAACGGGTTCACCATCATCGAACCGATGGGCACGCCGATGGCGGAAGAGGAAGATGGCACGGTGTGGCTGGCGGGCCTGGAAGGCATGGTGTCATTCCAACCTGAAAAGCTGCTGGCTTTCGACCCAGCCACGACCATCATCGAGGAAGAGCTGCCCTGGTGGAAACGGTGGTGGGCATGGACGGCGATTACCTTCGCGGCGGTGTTGCTCTGTTGGTGGCTCACCTCTCTCTACCAACGGCGCAGGAACAAGAAGGCTTTGGAAAAGCTGCAACGCGAGAAGCGGCAGAAAGAGCTGCAAATCAAGGCCATCCGACTGAAAGCCATCCCCCATTTCCACGCCAACGTGTTGGCCAGCATCGAATATTTCCTGATGAACAACAGCAGCGAGGAGGCCACCCGTTACCTGAAGATGTACAGCGACTTCACCAACCTGACATTGTCGGACATCGACCGACCGGCACGGAGCATCGACGAGGAACTCGACTACATACGCCTGTACCTCCAACTCGAACAGTTGCGCCTTGGCGAACGGCTGGAGTATGACATCACGGTAGACAACGATGTCAACCATCTGACACTGCTGCCCACCATGCTGCTCTACACCTATGTGCAGAATGCCGTGAAACATGGCATCGCCAACAAGCCCGGTGGCGGACACATCGACATCCACATCCGTCGGGAGGCCGACAACGTAGTGGTGAAAGTGAGCGACAACGGCGTGGGACGCGCCGAGGCAGCCCGCCTGAACAAGAACTCCACCAAGCAAGGCCTGTTGCTGCTCAACGAGCAGATAGCCCTCTGCAACCAGACCAACAAGCACCCCATACACCAGAAGGTGACCGACCTGTTTGACGACAACGGCAACCCTGCCGGAACCTGCTTTGAGATGAGTGTGCCCACTCATTACCAATACGAAGAACACAACGAAAAATAAAAGATATGGAACCATTGACAGCCATTGTCGTGGAAGACGAGCGCTTCCCACGCCTCGCCCTTCTACAAAAACTCGAGGACTTCCGCAAGGAGGTGGAGGTGGTGGACAGCTGCGACAATTACGACAGCGCCCTGCAGAGCATCCTGCGACACCAACCCGACCTGCTGTTCCTCGACATCCAGTTGCAGGGACACGATGCCATGCAACTGCTCGACGAGGTGAAGCAGACCCTCCCCCTACCCCACGTCATCTTCACCACCGCCTATGCCGACCGCAAATACCTACTCAACGCCATCAAACTAGACGCGGTGGATTACCTGCTCAAGCCCATCGAAAAAAACGAACTGGCCGCCGCCATCACCAAAGCGTGCCAGCAACACCAAGAAAAGCCCTCAACCAACACATCACCCACACGCCTCTCGCTGAGGACCGCCAACGGCAAGCTCTTCATCGAGGCAAACGACATCGCATACATCACCGCCGACGGCAACTACTCCCACCTCTTCACCTTCAGCGCCCAGGAAGACATCATGGAAAGCCTGGCCACGATGGAGCAGTTGCTCGACGCGGCGGTGTTCCTACGAGTGGACCGATGCACCATCGTCAACACCCAAAGGGTTTACAAGCTCGACGTGAAGCAACGCCAATGCAAGATGCTCTCCCCCGAGGGAGCCACCCTCGACGTGGAACTGTCGAAAACCGGCATCGAACGCCTGATGAGGTTCTTGTGAGTCGACCATTAAAAAAATGAATGGGAGCATCCTCTCTGAAAGCCTTTTGAGGTTATTTTCTCCATACCATGGACCAAACCTACATTTCAAAGCATGAACAACCAAAACAAATAGTATATGAAAACCATCACCACCCTGCTAACCGCCCTTGCTCTCTGCTCAACCACCATTGCCTGGGCCGAAGACATCGTCATCCCGACAGATGACGAGCATCCCTTCGACCTGACGAAAGGCGAGGTCACCAGCAGCAGTACGAGAGATCATTTCACTGACTACGGCATACAGTATTTGTATGACGGCGACAAGATTGTCTTCACCTTGCAGAATACGCAGGATGCAGACTACTATAACATGCTGATGGAAGCCAGCAATGGCGCAGGCACTGGTTCCATTGACTTCGACCTCCGCCGGCAAGACGGCACCTTGGTGACCAACACGCACTTCGACATGGAGAACAAAGGTTGGAACACTCCTGTCACCTACACACTCCAGCCCAAGGCGATGACAAAGGGCAAATACACTCTTACCCTCACCTTCCACCAAGCAACGAACAAAAGTTGGGAGGCGGCACGCATCAAGAGCATCGCTTTCAAAAAGCCGCAAGACTTGAAACCAGGAGACACCCTGCCCATCGTCAACGCAGAGTTCGACGACGGCCTCAATGGTTGGACCCGCACGGGGTCAGGCAGCAACGGCACAAACAACATCGGCGGCAACAAAAGCGCACTGGCCCACTTCAACTCCGGAACGGGCCAGATGTCGCAGACCATCTACAACCTGCCCAACGGCCTGTATCTGCTATGCCTGAATGCCTACGACAGTGCCAGTGACTGGGACGGAACAAGCGTTCCCAATCAGGACACCTACGTATTCCTGAATGAACGCATTGTTCCCATGAAGACCGCATACGATGAAACCATAGGCTACCGCAACATCTACCGCTGGTACGATGGGCGAACCAACAACTCCTATCGTCTCACGGAAGACAGCAGATGGCTACCCACCCGTCAGGTGGATTGGAACGAAGCCTTAGCCATGACCGAACGGTTTTACGAGAACTGTGTGATCGTGGCTGTCAACGACGGCAAGGCCTCCTTTGGATGGATGAAGACAGGCAACCGAAGCGTCCGCATCGCCTACGACCACGCCACTCTGACCTATCTCGCCAAGAGCACCGACCTGCAGGCCTACTCACGCACACTGAATATCGACAGCAGCGAGCCACAGACCATCGAACGCACCCTTTGCGCCAATCATCTTCGTGAGCGCCTTTCCACATTGGAACAAGCCGTGCGAACCGAGTTGACCGCCAAACGCGCACACGCCCCACAAGCCATTGCTGAAGCCAATGAGTTACTTGCAAATCTCAATCCTCAAACCTCAAACCTCAATGCTCTAATCGATGCCATCCTCCACATAGAGCATCTCTTGCAGAGACTGAAACTGCCGTTCTACGACATCACCCTCGCTGCGCCGGGCACCCTGGCCGACCAGATTGCAACCCATGGCATACAAGCCAACGACACCATTGCCTTGAAACTGAGTGGAACCCTGGATGACGAAGACTTCAAGACGCTGAAAACGCTCAACAACCTCATGGAGATGGACCTCAGTGCAACTGCAATCATTGAATTGCCCAAAGAACAATTCAGCAACAAAAAACTGTTGACATGGGTGGCACTGCCCCAGCAGTTGCAGGCCATCGGTGTCAGCACGTTCTATGGTTGCTCGAGCCTGCGCGACATGAAGTTGCCTGCCACGCTGCGCACCATCGACACCTGGGCATTCTTTGGCTGCATCAGCCTCAACCAAGCCGTCATTCCCGAAAACGTGGCGACGGGTACGGTCATCTTTGGAGAAGCGGGCATCCGCTCCATCGTGCTGCCTGCCTCGATGAGGACAGTGCCTTACAGACTATGCAATAAGTGTTCTGACCTCGTTGACATCCAGTTCAACGGCCAGGTTGTCATCGACCAGGAAGCATTCAGCAACTGCACCAACCTCAGGAAACTCAACGTGCCCCAGGGAGTGGAGTTCATAATGAGCGACTGCTTCGGCGGATGTACCAACTTGACCCATGTCACCCTGCCAAGCACGCTCAAGTATGTTTCAGCACCTCTCAGCAACTGCAGCAAATTGGAAGAAGTGACCTGCCTCACCCTCGCTCCACCTTACCCCAACAACGCGGCAGTCACCAGCAAGGGAGGCATCACACTGCGTGTGCCACAACAGGCAGTGGATGAATATCAGAATGCAGCCAGATGGAGCGATTTCAACGTCGAGGGGGCCGACCTTTACCCACCCACGCTCAGCATCAACTCGCCAATGACAATTGATGCATCGGCCAACTGGCCTTCAGGTTACAAACCCGACCTGAACATGAGCCTGCTTGTGAACTACTGGGGAGGGCGCGTGAGCAGTGTCACCACCCGTGGCACACTGACCAACGACGGCCAGTCGATGCTCTCCACCAATCGTCTGACGCAGATGTACAACTTCTACGACTGCCGTGACTATGGCAATGCCGACAAGATGAAATTCTTCACCTCGCTCATCAACAACGGACAGATGCGCGCCGACCAGATAACCATCGACCTTCGCTTCTCTCCGGGCAGATGGGAAAACATCTCTTTCCCCTTCGACGTTAAAATCAGCGATATCGACGTCTTGGTCAACGGTCAGCAGGTTCCCCTGGCCGACGTGCCTTTGGCCATCTATGGCTACGATGCCGCCAAACGAGCCGAAGGCAAACTCGACGAGGCATGGGTGCGCATGACCGCCGACAGCACGCTCCATGCCGGGCAGGGATACATCTGGCAGACGGTGCTCAACGGTTATCATGCCCAGCTTGAAATTCCTGAGAGCCAGTTCCTGATACACGCTGTGCAGAACGCCAACAAACCGCTCTTCTTCCGCAACGCTGACGTGGAGGTCAAACTACAGAAACATTATTCCGAGTTCGCCCACAACCGCTCGTGGAACTTCATCGGCAACCCCTATCCCTCCTTCTTCGACATCCGCTACATGGAAACCACAGCACCCATCATCGTATGGGACTACACCGGCGTCAACGAAAGATACACCGCCTACTCACCCCTCGACGACCCATACGTCCTGCATCCGGGACAGGCCTTCTTCATCCAGCACCCGCTCGACCAGGAGACTCTCGTCTTCCAGCATGAGGGCCGCCAGCACGACCTCGCCGTCAGGGAAGAGGCGGGAGCCAACCACAACTTCTTCCGAATTCCTGCCCGTCCCCGGAAGGTCTATAACCTATTGCTTTTCAAAGAGGCGGAAGAGACAGGCGATACCGAAGCCACGGGACTCGCCCAGAACCTCGACCGAGCCCGCTTCGTCATCAACGAGGCAGCCTCGCTCGACTATGAGCCAGGGCGAGACGCCAGCAAGTTTACGAGCCTTGACGCCACAGCCGCACACCTTTACACCATCCGCGACGGTGTGCGCTACGCCATCGACGAGCGCCCTTTGGCCGACGGCGTTGTGCGACTTGGCCTGCAAGTAGGCTTCGACGGCACCTACACCATCCGTCTCGCCACGACACAGCACAACGGCACGCAGGATGATGCCAACGCTGTCGTTCTCATCGACCATGAAACGGGCGTGGAAACCAATCTCGCCACAAGTTCCTACACCTTCCATGCCTTTGCCGGCACCCACAACACTCGCTTCACCATTCACATCGGGGGCGTCAATGCCGTTCCGTCTGTTGTCGATGCAGAACAGCAAAACGCCAAGCAACTCTACGACCTTCAAGGCCGACGTGCCAACAACAAGCAGAAGGGCATCTACATACAAGACAACAAAAAGGTACTGGTAAAATAAACTGAAAACTTAGCAACCATGAAACGAATCATCCAACTCATTGCGCTGCTGCTCTGCCAGTTAGCCGCCACCGCCCAAAGCGGGGAGACAACATATACGCTGTCTTTCCAGTCAAGACCCGATGGAAGCTGCAACATGAACTATCGCATCGACGACGGCAAGTCCCAAGCCTACAACAACACAGAAAAGCCCCAGATTGTTGCTGGCCAGAAAGTGAAGATCGAACTCCAAGAGGCGGTAGGCTGCATCTTCGACCACCTGCTCAGTGCCGACACCATCATGGACAGCCAACGAGAATATGTCTCATCATTTGGCGGGTATCATCCAACCACAGAGTTCGTCATGCCCGCCCACGATGTCAGCATCACAGCCGTGACCACCTTCGACCCTGAGTTGCCCGAACACCCCGGCGAGAGTGGATGGGACCCCGAGACGGGTGCCCTCGTCATCACATCATTCACCCCAGGTTTTCTGGAAGAGGCCATCAATACAGCCATCACCGATAAGAACGGCAAGAAAACAGGCGAGGTGAGACGCCTTACCGTGGCAGGGAAGGCAACGATAAACGACCTGTCATACACCAGAAACCTCAAAAGCCTTGAATACCTCGACTTCAGCCGCACCTACGACATCAATGAAGTATGGAGTGGTACGTTCACCAACAACACCACGCTGAAGACCGTCCTGTTGCCTGCTTCCATCACGGAGATTGGCCAAATGGCCTTTGAGGGTTGCTCGTCTTTGGAAAGCTTCACCTGCTTTGCCACCACACCGCCCCATCTGAACTTTTATGGTGGGAAATCTCCCTTCAACGGATGCTCAACGAGCCTCATCGTCTATGTGCCCGCCGAATCACTGCCGCTCTATGCCGAGGCCGAAGGATGGAAAGACATGGAACTGATGCCCATCACACAAGGCGTCCATGCGCTGACCGTCAACATGCCCGCTGGTGCCAACATGCAGCAATACAAGGACATGTTCCTCGAACTGGCCAACACGATGACCGGACAGACACGCCGCTATGTAGTGACCAACCGCACGCAGTACACCTTCACCAACCTCATCGAGGGCAGTCAGTACAATGTATATCTGAAAAACGCACGAGAGGCCACCCTCGGCAGCATCCTCGCCATCGATATCGACAAGAGCGACGTGCAGGTCACCTTCGCCAGTTTGGAACAGCCACGCGGCATCACGCTACGTCTCAGTTTGCCCGACGGTTCGCCTGCCGATGAAGACGCTTTCACGACCACCTGGACTGATGCCGTCGGCAACTTCATCGCCAACGGCAGCAACCTCTACGGCCAAATGGACGGAGCACGCATCATTGCACACGTCAAACTCGGCGAGACCCTCGGCACGCAGTACTTGCAACCCGCCGACACCCTGTTCTCCGTAAGCCAAAGCGCCACCTTGGCCATCACCCTTGCACCTCTGCCACAGGCAACGTTCAGCGGCACTGTCACCACTACCGACGGCATGCCTCTGCGCGATGCCACAGTCTCTGCGACCCAGCAGTTGAACGACCTCTACCCCGTGACGCTGACCACTACCACCGATGCACAGGGCCGCTGGACACTCACCGCCTACGATGTCCCGGCTGAGGTCACGGCACAGGCCACCGGCTACGTAGCGGAGACCATTGTTAGAAATGTTAATAACTATCATCATTTCAGTCCTGACTTCCAACTCCGTAAACTCAGCGGTACCACCGTCAATCTTGAGCTTTCCTACCAACCAGCCATACGTCCAGGCGAGGGTTCTGACACCAACGCAGACTACAGCGGCTACCAGGATCTCAGTTACAATGTCTATGACGAGACGCATAACAAGGAACTTTCCAACATCCAGCAGCAGGGCGGCCGCCTTGTGCTGCAAGACCAGGAGTTGGCCGAGGGCACACGCCTGCGCGTTACCGCCACCAGCCCGTGGGGCGACATCGCTCCCGCCACGGCCACCTGCTCCGTTGCTGCCGACGGCACAGCCACGGCCATGCTGCCACTTGTACAGTTGGGTCAGTTGAAGGCCACCTTCAGCCAAACGAACAACAGCACCGTGGTAGGCATGCTCTACGATGCCGACGGTCGGTTGCTGGGCAAAGGCTACTATGCGACCCCTGACGAGGGAAGCCCCCTGCTCACGCTCACCAATATCTCCGACGGCCACTACACGCTGGTCACCATGGGCGAGAGCACCCTTTTCAATGGCGTAAACACCCTTGCCTCGCTTTCCGACATGGGTTTGGAGGATGGCCGGGACTATCTCAGCAACCGTGTAGAAATAGTAGCCGGACGCATTGACAGCCTGCACAACCAGACAGTGCCCATGATGGACGAGTCGCTGTTCTACTGGACGACAGAGAACACCCACTTCACGGCCAACAAATCGAGCCTCACCGTAGGCGGCTATGTCACACTGCGCACAGAAGTGGACTTCAAGAGCGGGTTCGACACAAAAGACATCCAGTTGCACTACGACCTGCCCGAGGGCTGCCAATTGGTGGAAGGCACCGTCATGGCTGGCAACCAACTCGCGCAGTACACCTTGGAGGGTCAACGGCTCACTGTTCCCCTGACCAATAGAAGCGACATCGTGCGATTCTGTGTCATGCCAACCGAGGGCGGCTACTATGAGCCGTCGGCCAGCATCAGATTCGACACGGGATGGAACGACATCACCCAGCCTCTTGGTTCTGTTGCTTTCCATGCCGAGACCTTGAGTATCAGCGTGCCCGAGCGAGTGTCGAATGGCCGGGTCACAGTCAGCGGCACCACCATCGCCGCCTCCGACGTGCAGATTTACGAAGGCGACGTGCTCATTGGACACACCGAGGCCGGACCCGAAGGCAGTTGGTCGATGCGCTGCAGCCTGGTGCGCCCCTACAACCTGTCGCAGCACCATGTGCATGCCGACATCACCACCCCCGAGGGCATCACCCTGCAGACAGAGACGCAGACCGTCATTGTCAGCCACGGCACGGTGACCCCCGTTGTCCATGCCTCCAACAGCGTAACCACGGGAAGCATCAAATGGGACTTCCGCGACTACACTGTCACGCCGAAACATAACGCCTGGCCCCTCGGCCCCGGCATCCTGCCCTTCACGTTCAAAGTGGACTTCTACAACGAGGACAACGTGCTGGTGAAGGACTCGACGCTCATCTCCGACGTGGTGCTCTACGTCCTTCTTAGCGATGACACCTACCTCGAACTAAAAGCCCCTTACAACGAGGCCAGCCACAACTGGATTGCCCAATGCGACTTCAGCATCGACGCCTCGCCGAAGAACATCTTCGTGGACTTCCTTCAGGATGAGACCATCATGGCCGACCGACAGCGGATGGAGGATGAAGAGGCCGAAATGAAAGTGTCGCTCGAAGAAGCACGACAGATGGTGAAGGAAATCTACGACCAGGCCGAGGAGGAATATGAGATTGAGAATCAAGCCCTCTTCGACGAACTGGAACAACTGTGGCTCATTGAGGAACCCGACCAAGCCACACTCGACCGTATAGACCAACTATTTGAGTTATTGATAGGCGATGTCGATTTGACAGGGCCGTTCGACCCGAATGAGTTGGAAGAATATGTTCCCATGACCAAAGAAGAGAGGTATCAGATACGCGACGAACTGCTCGACATGCTCTCCTGCGCCGTAGATATCGACACCGTGGCAAAACCGGATACTCCAGAAGAGGAGGAAGGGGATCTCACAACGGCCAGCGGAAGCATTCATTACTCCTTTAAGAAATTGACTACTGTGAATGAGCCAGCGCTACTCAGTGAAGGATATACCAAGATAGACGTAACCGACGGCACCAGCCTCTTCGTATTGAGAACGCCAGAAAAGGAAGGCTACCTTGACACCAGGAAGATGATGCTCTACACCTTTGAGTGGGCTGCCGGTGCGGCACCACGTATACAAAACCTACATCACAAGATCAAAGCAGCCGATGACTTCATTTACGACCCAGGTGAGGTGGAACGGTTGAGAAGCATCGCCGACCAAGTGTTCTACATTGAAGAGAACAGCCCCACTCATACTCTGCCTGGACTGGCCGAAACCTACTCGGTGCAGGGAGCGAGACTATTGAAGGAACTGGCTATCAGCAGCAACAGCCTCTATCGTCATGGTCTTGAAGTGATGGAAAAACAGATAAGAGACACCTACTTCGACAATCAATTTCGATATCAACATCAGTTAGACTCCTTAAACAAGACCATCGAGAAAGGGAGAAGATGGAGCAAATATTGCCAGAAATATTTTAATGAGAACCGGAAGTCAATGAGCAAATGGGAAAAACATCTTTGGAATGAAAGATTTCTAACTGCCCAGCACATGATCACCAATTCACAGAAGGAAATTCCCTATGTTGAAAAAGACATCAAGGAGAATGAGAAAATTTTCCGCTACATCAAATGGGACATCATAGACCGACTGCCCAAGAACCTGGAAACCAACCATAAGCAGGACAAATGGCTCCAGAAAGCCTACGAGTATAGGAAGACACCTATTGGAGTGCTCTTAGAGTTGTATTGGTGCTATTACGTATCTATGGATAATTACAAAGACCTCTCAGAATGGCAAAAAACTTTTGCGGACAGCAAGGCCAAGAAGCAGGAGTGTGAAGGAACACCGGGTGAGCCTGAAGCCGAAAGCATTTACTGGGACACCATTAATGCCATCATTGCCAATGGAAGGAAGGAAGCAAGAGACCCTTGGTATCATGCCTGGGAATTTGTATATGCTGTTAATAATGGCCATTTGAATGGCGATTTCACCCAGAATGGTTCGCCGTCGCTGGAGTGGTATTGCAATACTACTTGGGGAGAAACACAAGAAAATCCATCTGCATGGCGTGGAGTTGCCCAGATTACAAAGAATAATGAGGAGTCAATGTTGCGCAACTCTGAAAAGCAGCGGAAAAAACTCAACCAACGAATCCGTGCCCTGAAGTGCAAGCCTGACCCCAAACCCGATGACAATCCGGTGCCAGTAGGAACGAAACCCGGAAAGCCAGGTAGTCCCGATAGCACTCCCTCAGGTAGTGGATTCAGAATCTATTGGACCCCATTCCTGGCCATCGATTTCTACCACGACCCCTCTGGCTTTGTCTATGAGGCTGTCTCGTCGAACCGACTGGAGGGTGTCCGCGCCACCTGCTACTACAAGGAGACCAAGGAGGACATGTATGGCGACCTGCACGATAACGTCATCCTCTGGAATGCCGAGGAGTATGCGCAGGAGAACCCGCTCTTCACCGACGCCGAGGGCATGTATCGCTGGGATGTGCCGCAAGGACTCTGGCAGGTGAAGTATGAGAAGGAAGGTTATGAGACAACCTACTCGGAATGGCTCCCCGTGCCGCCACCACAACTGGAGGTGAACATCGGCATGACGCAGTTGCGCCAGCCCGCCGTGCAGCATGTGAAGGCCTGCACCGACGGCATCGACATCACCTTTGACAAGTACATGCGCCCGCAAACGCTGAACTCAGCGAACATCCTCGTAACCAAGAACGGTCAGACCGTCGGCGGCAAGATAGAACTGCTCAACACCGACAGCGGCTATGAGACACCCGACTCGGCGTATGCCTCGAAGGTGCGCTTCACCCCCGCCACGCCGCTGACGCTCACCGACAAGGTGCGGCTGACAGTGCGCCGACAGGTGGAGAGCTACGCCGGCCTGCAGATGGAGCAGGACTTCACCCAGGAGTTCGACGTGGAGCAGCGCATCACGGCCATCGTGGCCGACTCCCTGCTCTACATGGCCGAAGGCGACTCCCAGACGCTCACCGTCAAGGTGCTTCCTGCAGAAGCCGCCAAGGGGAAGCAGTTGAAGGCCGTCTCGCTCAACGAAGAGGTGGTGATTGTAGGAAACACATCCCCGGCAGTCACGCTCGATGAAAACGGCAGTGCCACCTTGGATGTCTTCGCAGCCAGTCTTGGTTCAAGTGCCATCAAGCTCTGTCTGACGGATGATGAAGATTTGCAAGCCACCACCCTTGTCATTGTGAAAGACCCCGCCAATATGTTCGTCTACATGCCAAAGGCCTCGCGCGTGAGCGGCACCGAGATCTATCGTGGTGCTGAAATCAAGCTGACCTGCCAAACAGCCGGCGCCACCATCCTCTACACGTTGGATGGCTCCTGCCCCTGTGACCTGCAGTCGCCAAGCATCATAACCTACGAAGCCCCCATCGTGGCAACAGGCACCGAGCTCGTCATACGCGCCATGGCCGTGGCCAACGGCATGGCCGAGAGCGACGTGGCAGAGTTCCGATACACGGTCATCGACAACATCGTACCCGTAGAGCCAGTGGTCCTGTCTCCAACCCCCCAACCCTGCAAGGAGACCTACTACCGCATCGACGGGCGGCAGACGGACAAACTGCAGCGCGGCTTCAACATCATCAGACGCACCGACGGCACCACCCAAAAGATTGTGGTGAAATAAGGAAATGATATATTTAATGTTTAACCAAATAAAAAATTACACCAATGAAAAAACTATTTCTCACCCTGATGGTTTCCATCATCACCTGCGCCATCGCACAGGCGCAGACGTCACTCGTCGCCACCTTGAGTCATGAAGGCTCCGCCACCGCCTACTATGGTGCCGAAGCACTAACCAACGCAGTGGGAGCAGCCCAGAACGGTGATGTCATCACCCTCTCCTCCGGCTCGTTCAACGCCCCCACCATCGTCAAGTCCATCACCGTGCGCGGAGCCGGCATGGCTGTCAGTGAGAAAGGCGGACTGCCCACCATCATCACCGGCAACATAAACGTCGGCACCGACAACGTGTCGCTGGAGGGACTGTACATCAATGAAACGCTTACCATCAGTGGCTACACCAATTCCAACCTTTCCGTCGTGAAATGCAGGATGAACACCTTGAGTTATTCTGGTGCGGGAAACGCTTACAACAACCGATTCATCCATTGCAAGATTGCCAGCGGCGTCTATACTTATGCCAATGCGTCACTTACAATGGCCAACTGTGTCATTTGCAACCCTGGTGGAAATGGAAGATACAACATCAGCAACTCCGTCCTGCTTTATAATGGTGGTACCTACTCGCCCAGCACCATGCGCAATTCCAGCATATCCAACAGCTTGATCTACTGCAGTTCCAACGACTCCAAGTATGCCTCAAACGTCGTGCTGATCAACAACGTGGGCAACGGCGACATCTTGTGGGCCAACTCCACCCTCACCAGCAATGCCACGGTGGAAGACTTCTTCTCACTGTTCAAGGACTTTGACGGCACCTACACCGACGACACCACCTTCGAACTCTCCACCGCGGGAGCAGCATACCTTGGCGCCAACGACATGCAGGTGGGCATCTATGGCGGCTCCCTGCCTTTCGACCCCGTCCCCACCAACCCGCAAATCACCAAGGCCAAGGTGGCCGCCAAGTCGTCGGCCGACGGCAAGCTGAGCATCGAACTGGAAGTGAACGGCGCCAACCACTAATCCCCTTGAACCATGCGAAGACTATTGACTTTCACTTGCTGCCTGCTGGCCTGGTGCATGGCCAGGGGACAGACGGGCGACAACGAATGGCGGTACTGGTTTGACGAAAACGAAGGCAGCGCCGTCCATACCACGCCCCTGGAAGACGGCACGCTCGACATCGACGTGTCGCAACTGAGCGAGGGGATACACTCCCTCCACGTGCAGGCCTGCATCGACGGCACGCTGTCGGCACCTGAGACACATATGTTCACCAAGACGGCACAGACAGCCAACGCCGACAGCTACGACGGGATGCTCGTCGTCGACGGCGGTGTGGCACTCATCGAGGCCACTGCCACCATGGCCAACGGCAAACTCGCCTTTGACTTCGACGTCGCCAGCCTCGCACCGGGCATGCACACCCTGCAGGTGGCGGCCAACACCCCCGACGGCGTGACCACAGGGTCCGTGGAGCAACTGTTCGTACGCGAACTCACCGACCTGGAAATCGGCACCATGCGGTGCTGCTACTCCGTGGACAACGGCGAGGTGACCATCGCCGCGGGCGACAGGACAGGCGAGAAGTTCGACTTCGACCTCGACGTGTCGGGACTGACCGACGGCATCCACGAACTCAACTACTGGCTCATCGCCGACAACGGCGTATGCACCTCTCGCGGCAGCGCCTTCTTCCTGAAGACCACCTATATGGACCCACAGAAGATGACCTGCTACTACACCGTTGACGACATCAACGCCATCCCGCAGATAGGCACCCTCTCCGACGGCGTGCTCCACTTCAACCTCGACGTGTCGGAACTGAGCGACGGCATCCACGAGGTGAGCTACTGGGTCACCGCCGACAACGGCGCCACCTCCGCACCAGAGAGCGCCTACTTCATCAAGATTCCCAACGGAGGCACCGGCATCATCGAGTATGAATACTGGGTGAACGACGACTTCGACGCCCGCCAGACCATCACGCTCGACGAGCGCGTGGACCCGCTGAGCGTCATCACCGACATCCATGTCGACCCACAGGCAATACGCAGCTCCAAATTCGAACTGGCGTTTGTCGACGGAGAGCCACGTGTCATCGCCGTCAACGACCTCCATCTGCGGTTCAAGGACGTAGGAGGGCGCATGACAGACACCACCGCCTCCTTCGAAGACCCGAAAGTGAGCGAAGAGGTGACCGAAATCATCCCTCTGGAGCCACAACACACCATCTCGGTGGCAAGCCCCGAGGAGAACGGCATCCGCTGGTTCTCTGCAGAGGCAGAGGAAGGCGACAGCCTGCTCTTCCGCGCCGGAAGCAGTTGCATGCTGCAACTCTTCTCACCCACCGGCGAGCTGGTGTATGACGCCTCCGGCAGCGCCACCACCGACTTCGGCGGCTGCCTCGCCACGGAGAGCGGCACCTACTACCTCGCACTCCACGACATGGGCACCAATGCCGGCACCATCGCGGTGACCTACCGCAGGCCTGACATGCCCGGCTGCGGCGACACCAACGGAGACGGCGGTATCAACATCTCCGACGTCTCCATCTTGGTGAACTACATCCTCACCAATTCCAGTCAAGCCAAGGACATCTGGAATGCAGACCTCAACGGCGACGGCGATTTCAACATCTCCGATGTCACCTTGCTGGTGAACCTCATCCTCACCGGACACTGAACAAGCCGTTAGGCTATGGAAACCGTTGAGACCATAGCGAAAATCTCCATCGAAGTGGGCAGGCGTCGCTACGCCTGCCCACTTTCCATACATCATCCCCTCTTAAGAATAGGTAATCAAAATCATCTAAGTTAGGTAATCAAAATCATCTGTTAGCACCATATAATATAATAGTTATTCTTGCTTCGCTTCGGGTGGCAACATCCGAATCGGGACTATCATCTAATTTTGATTACCTACTTATCTTTTTCCCTTCCACACATTTTTTTTCCCCCATTTTTCCTTTTCCCGAATATTTTACATAACTTTGCAACCTTGAAACGTCAATGATGGTAAATTTCAGGAATACCATCGATACAAGAACCATAAAAGAATAGCATATCACTAAAACCGATTGAATGGACAACGCAAAGCAATTAGTAGAAAACATCACAACTGGAATCCAGGAAAAGAAAGGCCACGACATCGTGGTGGCCGACATGAGAAACGTGGAAGGCGCCATATGCCGCTATTTCGTCATCTGCCAAGGCAACTCCCCCATGCAGGTGGAAGCCATCAGCGACTCCATCAGCGACACCGTGCGCGAAAAGATGGGCGAGAAACCCGTGAAAGTGGTTGGGCAGACCCTCGCCCACTGGATAGCCATGGACTACACCGACGTCATCGTCCATGTCTTCCTGCCCGAGACCAGAACTTACTACAACCTTGAGGCGCTCTGGGAAGACGCCAACCTCACCCGCATACCCGACCTCGACTAAGAGCCGGGCGATACTTCACCATCCGAACCCCAAGCAATATGGAAGAGAAGAACAAAGACAAAAAACCCAACATGCCCAAGTTCAACATGACCTGGGTATATGTCACCATCCTCATCGCCCTCGCCTTGCTGTATTTTACCAACAATGGAGAAGACAGCCAGACTGGTGGCAACGGCGGCATAGCCGAGAAAGAGACCTACAGCAATTTCAAGGAGTGGGTGATGAAAGGCGCCGCCGACGAAGTGGTCGTCAACAACGAGGAGAAAGAACTCCGGATGTATGTGAAACCCGACTACATACAAGAAGTCTTCAAGAAAGACGTGAAGCAAACAGGAAAGAACCCCTACCTGGAGGTGGAGTTCGGTTCCGAGGAGAAGCTTGAAGAATTTCTTGAAGATGCTAGGGATAAAGGGAAATTCAACGGCCATCTCAACTACAAGAACGAGAAGAGCGGCGACACCTTCAACACCTTCCTCAACATCTTCACCATCCTCTTCTTCGTGATCATCATGGTGATGTTCTTCCGTCGCATGGGAGGCAGTGGCGGAGGAGGAGTGTTCAGCGTGGGCAAGAGCAAGGCCAAGATGTATGAAAAGGGCAACGACCTCGGGGTGACCTTCAAGGACGTTGCCGGACAGGCAGGAGCGAAGGAGGAAGTGCAGGAAATCGTCGACTTCCTCAAGAACCCGCAAAAATACACCAACCTCGGTGCCAAAATTCCCAAGGGTGCACTCCTCGTAGGACCTCCGGGAACGGGAAAGACCCTTCTGGCCAAGGCCGTGGCGGGAGAGGCCGGTGTGCCATTCTTCTCGATGAGCGGCTCCGACTTCGTGGAGATGTTCGTCGGCGTGGGAGCCAGTCGCGTGAGAGACCTCTTCCGCCAAGCCAAGGAGAAGTCGCCTTGCATCATCTTCATCGACGAAATCGACGCCGTGGGACGCGCACGCTCCAAGAACCCCTCCATGGGAGGAAACGACGAGCGAGAGAACACCCTCAACGCCCTGCTCACCGAGATGGACGGATTCGGCACCAACAGCGGTGTCATCATCATGGCCGCCACCAACCGTGCCGACATGCTCGACTCCGCACTGCTCCGCGCCGGAAGGTTCGACCGCCAGATACACGTCGACCTCCCCGACCTCAACGAAAGGAAGGAAATCTTCATCGTCCACCTCAAACCCGTGAAAGTGGATAACTCCGTAGATATCGACCTCCTAGCCAGGCAAACACCGGGATTCTCCGGAGCCGACATCGCCAACGTGTGTAACGAGGCGGCCCTCATCGCCGCACGTCGCAACTCCGAGACCGTTTGCCGACAAGACTTCCTCGACGCTGTCGACCGTATCATCGGAGGCCTGGAGAAGAAGACCAAGGTGATGACCGCCCACGAGAAGCGCACCATAGCCATCCACGAGGCGGGACACGCAACCATCTCCTGGTTCTGCGAGCATGCCAACCCCCTCATCAAAGTCTCCATCGTGCCGAGAGGGAAAGCCCTCGGCGCAGCGTGGTACCTGCCCGAAGAGCGTCAAATCACCACCAAGGAGGAGATGCTCGACGAGATGTGCTCGCTGATGGGCGGACGTGCAGCAGAAGAACTGTTCACAGGCCACATCTCCACCGGTGCCATAAACGACCTTGAGAGGGCCACCAAGAGCGCCTATGGCATGATAGCCTACGCAGGAATGGGCGAAAAGTTGCCCAACATCTGCTATTACAACCAAGAGGCACAGTTCCAACGCCCCTACAGCGACACCACCGCCAGGGTCATCGACGACGAGGTGCTCAAGATGGTGAACGAGCAATACGACCGCGCCAAGAGCATCCTTATGGAACACAAGGAAGGCCACAACGCCCTGGCCGAACTGCTCATCAGCCGCGAAGTGATCTTTGCCGAGGATGTGGAGAAAATCTTTGGCAAACGCCCATGGGTGAGCCGTTCACAAGAGATCATGGGGCTGAACCCAAATGAGAAGCAAGAGGCGACAGACCTGTCAGGCCAGTCCGACCTGTCCGATAACACCGACCTGTCTGATAATACCGATAATACCGACCTGTCCGACAATTCCGACAATCCCAAAGACGAGCAAGCATGAAAAACTTCATCACACGAACCATCACCGGTGTGCTTTTCGTCGCCGTTCTGGTGGGCTGCTTCCTCAACGCCACTGCGATGATAGTGCTCTTCGCACTCATCACCGGCCTCACCCTATGGGAATACAGCGGACTGGTCAACCAATGGGACGACATCCAGGTGAACCGCTTCATCAGCGTCGTGGCCGGGGTATACCTCTTTCTCGCCATGGCAGGATACTGCATCCACATAGCCACAGGAAGCGTGTTCATACCCTACCTCATCACCGTCCTCTACCTCATCATCTCCGAACTCTTCACCCAAGCGCCCAACCCCATCAACAACTGGGCCTACACCATGTTGGGACAGATGTATATCGCACTGCCCCTCTCCACCATCAACATCCTCGCCTTCCAGACCCAGACAACCCAGGAAGTGGGCTACAACTACCTCCTTCCACTGAGCATCTTCATTTTCCTCTGGGTGAACGACACCGGCGCCTATTGCACCGGCTCGCTCTTCGGGAAACACAAACTCTTCCCCCGCGTATCGCCAGGGAAGAGTTGGGAAGGAAGCATAGGAGGAGCCGTCCTTGTCATCGTGGCCGCCGCCATCATAGGATACCTCACCGACGGCAACGCCAACAGCATCTCCATCCCCATCTGGATGGGCCTAGGACTGGTTGTGGTGGTCTTCGGCACTTTGGGCGACTTGGTGGAGTCTCTCTTCAAACGCACACTAGGCATCAAGGACAGCGGCAACATCCTGCCCGGACACGGAGGGATGCTCGACCGTTTCGACTCCTCGCTCATGGCCATCCCGGCAAGCGTCATCTACATCTACTCCCTCTCACTGTTCTGAACCTATCCAATGCGCCCTATGTTCTTCATCATCTTCCTTGCTATCGTCCTCTGCAGCATGGGGTATGTGCTATGGCATGTATGGTGCATCCTCCCTTTCCCCAAGGTGGCGAAGTGGGTTGCGACCATCGCCCTGGCCGCCTGTCTGCTGAGCATGTTCTTCTTCCTCGGAGGGGCGCTCGACAAGATGCCGCTAGGCATGGCATCCATCTGCTATGATGTAAGCACCTCGGCCATCATCGTGCTGCTCTACCTCTTCATGCTCTTCATCGTAGCTGACGTGGCACGGCTCATCCGCCTCCTGCCTGCAAAACTGCTGCATGAGAGTTGGACGGGCACACTCGCCATCCTCGCCATCATGCTCGTTCTCTTCATCGGTGGGAACATCCACTACCGCAACAAAGTGAGGGTGCCCCTGCGACTGACCACATCGAAACACCTAGGAAAGACCTACAAGATGGTGATGATCAGCGACCTCCACCTCGGATACCATAACCGATGCGCCGAACTGTCACGGTGGGTGGACATGGTGAACGCCGAGCACCCCGACCTCGTGCTCATCGCCGGCGACATCATCGACATCAGCATCAGGCCGCTCGTGGAGGAGAACATGGCAGAAGAGTTCAAACGCATCGAAGCACCCATCTATGCCTGCCTCGGCAACCACGAATATTACAGCAAGCAACCCCTTGCCAGGAAATTCTACCAAGACGCCGGCATACACCTGCTCATCGACGAACAAGCCGTCGTAGACAGTGTCATCACCATCATCGGAAGAGACGACCGCACCAACCAGCAACGCAGCGAGTTGGAACCCCTGGCACGGCAAGCCGCTGATGGCACATACACCATCGTACTCAACCACCAACCATACGAACTGGAGAAGACAGCGCAAAACCATATCGACTTCCAGTTCAGCGGACACACACACCGGGGACAAATCTGGCCCATCTCCTGGATTACCGACCATGTCTATGAATGCTCACATGGCCTTTGGCAACAAGGCGGCACCAAAGTCTATGTCAGTTCCGGACTTGGCATATGGGGAGGGAAATACCGCATCGGCACGCAGTCGGAATATGTCGTGGCAACCCTTGAAGAAGGCCATTGACACCACAAAACGGCACAAAATAAGCCCTCCACCCCCAAAAACAGCTCTTTTTTTTGACGATTTGCAAAAAAAACAGTATTTTTGCCACCTAAATCCATAACCATCAACACAATGAGAACACTTCACACCATTACCATCATGACGCTCGCTCTTGCATTCTCCTTGCAAGCGACCGCCATACCAAAACTGAAGAAAGACAGGGCCGTCGTCGATGGCATCACCTACACCATCAACGCCAAGAAACAAACGGCAAACGTGACCAAAGGGCAAGATGCATACGTAGGAGACATCGTCATTCCTGAAAAAATCACCGTCGACAGCGTGACGCTCTACGTGGAGGAAATCAACTCCGGAGCATTCAAGGACTGTCCGGGGGTCACCTCCATCACCATCCCCAACTGCATCACGAAAATAGGATCCTCCGCCTTCGAAAGATGCGCCAGCCTTGCTGAAATCACCATCCCTGCGCGCATCTTGGACCTTCCTGCCGACTTGTTCAAGAACTGCACCAGCCTGACCAACATCATCCTTCCCGAAGGGACGAAGAGTTTCTCCACCGACGTGTTCAAAGGTTGCAAGTCGCTGATGGAGTTTGACGTGCCCAGCGGGGTGACTGAAATCCCCGGCGAATGCTTCGCCGAATGCAACGAACTGCGCCACATCACCCTGCCCAGCGGATTGAAAAAAATCGGCAACAGCGCCTTCGAGGGATGCACCAGCCTGGAATACATCGAAATCCCCACAGGAGTGAGCAGCATCAGCGACGAGGCTTTCAAGGGATGCACCAGCCTGAAGGAATTCCATTCACCCTCTGGGTTGGCAGCCATCTCAGCCAATATGTTCAGAGGGTGCGTAGAACTGAAGGAAGTGGAACTTTCCAATTCCATCTCCAAAATCGAGCACGATGCCTTCAACGGATGCTGCGCACTTGACAGCATCTTCTTGAGCAACTCTATAACCAACTTAGGCAGCAGTGCTTTCGAGGGATGCACGTCAATGACAAAGGCAAGGATACCCAACAGCATCACAGAAATCCCCAACGACCTCTTCAAGAATTGCAGCAGCCTCGTCGAGGTGAACTTCCCCAACTCATTGAAGAAAATCGGCAGTGGCGCTTTCGAGGGATGCGCCAGCATGACAGCCGTATCACTGCCCGTCTCGCTCAAGGAAATCGGTGGCAGCGCCTTCGACAAATGCACCAGCATCCGCGACATCTACTGCAACAGTTCCACACCTGTGAAAATCTCTTCCAGCTCCTTCAGCAAAGCCACGCAAAAAGAAGCCATCGTACACGTGAAGAAAGGATTCGCCACCAACTACAACCAAGACAAGCAGTGGAAAAACTTCCTCAACGTGGTGAACATGGAAAACTGAAAAAGATTGAAAATTGAAAATTTTTTAGATTGAAAATTGAAAATTGAAAATTGAAGATTGGAGATTGAAGATTTTTTAGATTGAAAATTGAAGATTGAAGATTGAAGATTTTTTAGATTGAAAATTGAAGATTGAAGATTGAAAATTGAAAATTGAAGATTGGAGATTGAAGATTGGAGATTCAATCTTGTTTAAAAAGCCCCGTTTGAGCAAATAGCGGTATTAGTTATCCCCTCCCCTCAAGGGGAGGGGCAGGGGTGGGGTCTGTAACTTGTTGTTTTTCAAGACTTATTCACCCCACCCCAACCCCTCCCCTGCGAGGGGAGGGGATATGCGCACCGCCCTATTGATTACTTTTCACTTTTTATAGTAGACTCAAAATTGAAAATTGGAGAAAATGAATAATATCAGGGCCCGCGATATCTTCGCGAGCCCTTTTTTTAGCTTAAGGAAACCATAGAGACCTTGAGGCCTTAAAGACTCTAAAACCCTTAAAGGCCTTAAAGACTCTAAAACCCTTGAGACCTTCAAGTCTATGGCAAATCACCTTGTCAAGTCAAAGCCGATGCGCACGCCATCATAGTTCTTGGACAGTTCGCCGATGGTCGACATTGTTGCATTGCCGCTTGCAGCACCAACAGCCTGGAGGACGGTCAACAGTTTCTGCGACTCGAAGAGCAAACTCATACCCGTGGTGTTGAGCGTCACATAACCGTTCATATTCAGCAGCAATGTCTTGAGTGCTATCTGTCCGCTGTTGGGATCCAGGACGTATGTGCCGTTTACCGCCTTCCCTGCCACTTTTCCAGAGAAAGTCTGATCCTGTTTGAATGTGAAATAGGTGTTGGAAGAATTGATGCCCAGAGACGTGAAGGTAGAAGCCAACTGATTCTCCACCTTTTGTGCAGCCACCTCACCTCCAGCCTGCGCCAGCACGTTCTGACTAGTGAAGGCACAACCGGGAGAAGCATATTTCCATGTGCCAATCAAATTCTGCTCAGTCACCTTGTTGGTTCCCAGCAAACCGCCCAAGACATTGCCCAGCACGCTGGCGCCATCCACGCCATTGAGTATGCCGTCCATACCGGTTCCGGTACCGCCCAAATTGCCGCAACCAACCGCCATTAGCGCAGCCACGGCCCATACAATCATATTCTTTTTTTTCATGTCATAAGATTTTGAATTTCACAATAAATCAATTGTCCGCAAAAATACACAAAAAACAGAAAAATGAAACCTCTTTGATGTTGAAAAAACTAAAAAAACGCCAAAATGCCGGTTTTCACCCCATTCATTAGGTTTCATAGGTCTTTTCAGGTCAGAAGAAGGCATTCCCTGTCTGTGTGTCGAATGTCACGTATTCTTTTTATCCCGAATTCTCGAATTATAGAATTCTTCTCACCAAAGAGACAGTTTATCAAGAAAATTCTCCAATTCTCTAATTCGGGATATGATGATAAAGAAGCAGCAAATCGGACACCCTTAATTGAAGATTGAGTCCACTTGAAAAAGTGGACAGGGAGCAAAAGGGTGGTGCGCATCTCCCCTCCCCTTGCAGGGGAGGGGTTGGGGTGGGGTGAATAAGTCTTGAAAAACAACAAGTTACAGACCCCACCCCTGCCCCTCCCCTTGAGGGGAGGGGATAACTAACACCGATATTTGCTCAAACAGGACTTTTTAAAGTGGGCTCAAGATTGAAGATTGAAGATTGAAGACTGAAAATTTTGTTAGATTGAAAGTTGAGGATGTCTAATCTGTTGTATCAACTTTTAATCAAAGACCCCACCCCTGCC
>JAFWSS010000084.1 GCA_017524385.1 Prevotella sp. | reverse complement strand
ATGTTTTTTAGTGTATATTCCAATAATATGTACTCAAATCCAATCAGCCGCAAAATTAGTGAAAATAAAGCAATTACGCAATAGAAGAGTGAAAAATTAAGTAAAATTGTTGTTTTGAGTGCATATTAGCTCATTTTTAGGTTACGACCGTAAGAATCACCATCTGCTCGTATACGGACATCGTCATGCTCTTGAACAACCCCACGGTCGAGTGGGAGGCATACCAGAAGCGACGACGGGAGATGCTGGCACCCAATATGGAAAAATACAGACAATTGGACCTGTTTGATGACACATAGGGCTTGGCTTTGAAAAAGCAGTACTCCTATAGTTGAATATCAATAGGTTACAAGCAGAAAAACGAAGAAATCCATTTTTATCGGATACCAATAAATAAATATGTCAAAGAAATACTACAATATGAATCTGTAAAAAGATTTGGTGTTTACCCTCAAGGACAAAAAGTGCCTAAGAAACCAAAGTATTATGATACCTTGGAAAATCTATGGCGACAACCATCAGAACACGCAAAGGCTAACAAATCAAAGATAGAGAGCGTGTAAGTTCATGCAAATACATTTTCTAAACAAATAAGATAGGAACAATATTAGCTTCTTATCCACTATCATTGTTGTTCCCTTTCAACAGTATTATCGCAACACATGGTAGCACATAGGCTTTCACCCATTTCTGGAGCAATCGATGCCCTCCGGGGAAGAGGGTGGCGTGATGGTAGTATTGGCAGTATTCATCGTAGCCGTGCACCAAGTCGTCCTCGGTGCCGAAGAGACCCCAAGTGTGTTCTCTGTCGAAGTCGGTGATGCCATCAAACTGATGAGCCTCCATCTCCTCGTATGCTTGGCAGAGCGATTCGTCGATGACGAACTCCGTGGCACCATCCTTACGGGGACTGAAGAAAGGGTTGGCACCCATGTTCTGCCGCATGATCTCACTGACGTGAAAGGCGGGGTTGACCAGTATCTTCCGATATCCGTGCATTTGTTGGGCGAACATGGCACCCATCGAGGTGCCTATGATGATGAAAGGGTCTGTTTCCCTACATAGTGTGTGCAACATCTCCAAAGCCTCTGTAGGGTTGAGTGGGATGTCGGGTGAGATAATCTCCATTTCAGGCAACTTATCCCTCAAATAGTCTGCCGTCTGTGTGGCACCCGAAGATGCCAGTCCGTGAAAATACAATATCCTATTCATAGTGATGATTTTTTTGACATATAATTACCCTAACTTACTCCAAATAAATTCTATAAGTCTTCTCTGTATCCTCGTCAAAGCCCACGAGATATTTTCGTCCTCTCTTGTTGGTGCGAATGGATTTGACGATGAAGGAGAGCCATCGCTTGGAGTGCAGTTTCCCCTCGCCGTTCCTCACGTTGCACTTTCCGTCCTCATTCTGCACGATGTAATTGCACCCAAAGCAAATCCATCCCTCGCCAGGCAGCATTACCTTGTAAAGTTTTCTGTTGGCATATCCCATTACATAGTCGCAGCCATCCTCCGAGAATATGTTGTTATCGATGTAGTCGAACCACACGCTGGAGAGCATTGCACCCGTCGAGGCGTGAGTGATATTCAACTTTTTGCCATCACGGGAGGAGATGATTTCATACGACCCTCGTAGCATGTACTCCATTCTTGATGGTAATGGATGCGGACTGATATGAAATGCCATGCGCTGCGATTTCTTGCACAAATCCCATGCCGACAACTTGCTGTTCGCCACCATTTTCAGTTCGATTTCGAATTTGCGTATCCAGTCTATCACCAACGCCAGGTCCTCGGGATAGATGTTCAGCTTGTTTTTCGATATGACCTTGGGCTGTTTCTCCACGGTCACGGCGATATAGTCGTTGACGAAGTGGTCGTAGGAGTTGCGGACATAGGTAATGACCTTGTGCTTCTTCCATATATACCCCATACTCTCGTCAACCAGTACATCCACAGGCAGACCGGTGCTTGAGGGAGTGATGGTTGTGTAATACCAGTATTCCCCCGGGAGATATAGTTCGTCGTCATAGAGCGGATTTCTTCGTTCATCATCCACCAGTCTTAGTATGGCCTCAAAAGTGATTTCCCCATCTGCCAATTGTCGGAGATGTTTTTCGTGCTTCATGATCCAAAGGCAGCACATGATATGGTCATCGATGTCTACCTTCGACTTTATTTCCGCGTTCACTATTTGAGGCCGCTCACTGATGGTGGTGATAATGAACTCCTCACTTTTATGGTCATGGGCATTGCGGACGAATGCCACCAACGGATGACCGAACTTCTGGTAGGCACCGTCTACGTCAAGCAGCATGTCGAGTTTCAGCCCGCTTTGCTCGGTAATGAGACAGCGATAATGCGCCTTCTCCGCCCCATATTCGATTTTCTTGTCTGTAATGATGTCCATATCTCCTGTCTTAAATGATTAATGATAACTTTTCCTCCAGCGGCTAATACTATGTTGTAGCACTCACAAATTTTTCATTAATTGCTACTTGACGTTTGAGCCACAGAAAATTAATGGATAATTATATGGTAATTATATGTTAAAAACCATATACACTGAATTATTGATAATTATTTGTCCTTGAGTTTGAAATGCTTGAGCGGGAACACATACCTTGACGGTACGCGTACGGCACAGTCGAACCAGGCGGGACCACTGATATCGATACTGGTCTCATTGTCGAGGATAACATAACAGTCCTCGTCTTCGGTCGGTGTTTTATCCACAACCCCTTTGCTCAATAAAGTGATGTTCTCGTCGTGGAGGATATACTCCACCAAGTCCCCTTTTTGAAAGCACGGTTTCTTCTCAAAACCACCTGGAGTATAGACATGTTCCTCGACACCTCCCGTCTCCAGCCATGGCTTGTCAAAATCTCGATCATAAAAACATAAATCATCACAATAGGCCTTTTCTAAAGGCAGTTTCCTGATGATGAAGCAGAGCAGTTCGTCCGTCTGGTGTGTTGTCCAACGCATCATTTCCTCCTCGGCATCTTTTCTGCTGTAGAAAATCGCCTTCTCAGAAATGTCAAACAAAGTGCTGAATGTCCGCAGGACCTTGATCAGTTGCCAAAGACAAGGTTTTGACCTTTGGTCGAACCTGCTCTCGCTCGGCAGAGCTGATGCGAGCACCGCTCTGCTCTTGCTTAATCGCAGCTTTTCTTCCCTTGTCATTTCGGTGTTGATGGCCCAACAAAGAGCAACGGCTGTCTCCTCGTCCACATCCTCAATCATCTCCGCTGCAAAAAGAATCTTGTCTTCAAGGCGGATGGAACCAATGTCATATTTCCCGTATTCCTCCTCGGTGAATTCCTCACTGATGAGGGCCATCACTTCCATAAACGGTGTGTCGGCATTCCACCGCTTCTCCTCTGGGTGGTTCTTGAGATATTCCTCAAACCAAATCCATCCTGCGTCGTATGCCAACGTACGCTCAGTGAGACTGATGCCACAACTGTCCATATACAGGCGGGTCATCAGTTGCATCGCCCGCATAGGATCCATTTTATAACCCTTGCGTACCTTTCGATTGAAGCGTCTTATTTTCAATTCCCTATTTACCATCCGATGGAGTTGCGAGTTCAAGAAACTCTCAAACTCAGACATATCCATTACTTCATGCTGGTAGATGTAATCCCTCAGAATGCTATCGAAAGCATCGTGGTATTTGGACGCCAACAGAAAGGGGACTTCTCCCTTTATGGATTTTTGAACGGCCTCGATGAAGAGAGGACGGTATTGACAACGGAGTTGAAGCATTGCCCTTCTCCCATTCTTTCCACCTTTGATGGCAATTTCGAGCAACGTTTGTGTCTTGTTTAATTGCAGTTGTTCTTTTGTGTTCATTTGATTATTTTTTAATTGTGTCGCCTCCAGCGAGAAACAACGTTCGACGTGCGAAGCGGAAGTCAAATCTCAACAAATCTAACAAGATATTTTGTAAGATTTTGAATAGATTTGCGAGATTTCTGCGCGAAGCGCACTCCATTTGGATGATTACTGAGTAAAGACAAATCGACTTTGTCTGGTTTCTTTAAACGTCCTTCCCAACAAGAACAGATACGGGTTTAACAAGCCAACAGAAGAATAGTCCTACGGTTGTCACCAACACATGACCCCAAGGGGTTAGGTCGGCGGCGATGCCATACCACACTACAAAGAGCGGACTGCAAATGAGAGCAATAGTAAGCATCAGCATAATGCAAGCGATGAAGGTTTTCATGATTTTGCCTCCTCCTTGTTTATTTTCTCCAAGAGCCTTTGTGCATTCGTCAGGTGTTTTGCCGACTTGCTCAGCCACATCACTGCCTGCTCCCTGTTGTTTTTCTCCTCCAGGTAATAGCGCCCCAACATATACTGTGCCACAATATGGCCATGTTCCGCAGCCTTCCTCATCCAATACATTATTCTTTTCTGTTTTTCTTTTTTCATGCTTTCCGAATCGGATTGCTCTTGGGTCATGGCATCCCCCCCGCAATAATGTACCATTCTGTATTCAGCGGGAGGATATCCAGCCTCCGCAACTTGCTTGCACAGTCTAATAGCCTCATCGATATTCACGGGAGTTCCCCATGCCTTGCGGTGACATTCCGACAGCATGTAAATGGAAGGAATATGTCCCTTTTCTGCCGCCTTTTGAAAAACAAGAAAGCTTTCTTATCATCTTTCTGCACCCGTCTGCCATCATGGTATGCCTTGGCCATCCAAAAGAGCGCTGGAGGATAGTCTTTCTCCGCCGACATTCCAATCAGTTCCAAGGCTTTTTTCTCGTCACGCCTGACCCATTGGAAACGCCGTTTCGTTTTTGGGTCATTGTCTGGCACCCTCATTGTATGGAGATGCCTGAAGCCCAGCCAGAAGAGAGCGGTAGCATCTCCCTTTTCAGCAAGAGGTTCGAGGATGCCGATGGTCTCGTCAGGTCTTCCGCTTTTCATTTTCTCAATCGCAAATTCCAATTGTCTTTTCTCTTTATCGTCCATGATGTTCTTTATTTGGTGTGTGATGAATAACAAGTTGTCATTGCGGTAGGGTCAACTTCAGTTCTGTCGTCATTCTGTACTTGTTTTTTAGGAAGAAATAATCCAAGTCCTTGCCACCTACACGCGACAGAGAGAGTGACTCGATGGTGAGGATTTTTCCGTATGCTGTCTCCTCCTCGGATGTGAAGAGTTCCTCATGAAACTCCGCACATTTTACCGTGCCGGGCAAATCTTTCCGGGCATTCACGTATTGCGTGTATGCCTCGTTGAGGAAGGCGTTTTCGACAATATGTGTATTCAAGTGACTGACTTTTATCCCATCCACCGCCCTGAGGATGTCGTCCATCTTTCCCGCCTCAGACCATTCTTTCAGCATGTCGAGCACACCATGGCTTTGGTAGGTCAAGAAGATCTGCCGCTTCTCTTTATAGGATAGTGAGTCGAACACCCACACTTGTGCACGCCCCCTCCATGCCAGAAAGGTCTTCGCTGCATGGTCAATGTATTGCAATTTATAGACGCCTGTGCTTTTTATCAATTCGTTTGTCACAGGTACCATCAGCACAACATGTTTTCCACTGGCTTTGACCAGTTTTTCTGCATAGAGCGTCACTTCGTCATAACCGTCACAGATGGGAGGTGTGCGCAACAGGTACAACTGATGTGGCAGAATGCTCAAGATGTCAATCTGACGGTCGCTGTCCATCGTGTAGCCATTTTCCAATAGAATCGTTTTCATCATTCCATCGCCAAAGACGGTGTCGGATACACATTCCATCTTTCTCTGTAAGGAGGATTCATTACGTCCTTCGCAAAAGACCACCTGCGGTTGTTTTTGTGGCTTGGAACAGAACTCCCTCATCATATCGGTGAACTGTCGTATTGAAACCACTTTCATTTTTTTGTCATTTTCCATATTATTTGTTTTTTCAAAGTTATTGTATTCGCTCAACTTTTAAGAAGTTAAAGAGGCGATAGTTGGATTATTATTTTCATTCTTCCTCTCGTTTTGGGCGGGCACAAGACCCGCCCCTACAGCAGCACCTTCTTTTGCACCGCCATTTATGACGCTATTTTCAAATCTCAAATCTTAAAATCTAATCACCCTGTCGCCCACAGATTCGTCGATGTCGTTGGCATACGACTGGATGAATTCCTCACGCTCCTGTTCGGTTCTGAATTCACCAAAGACATACGCTTCGCCGTAAGTGTTATCCCAATAGTCTGGATCGGCTATGTCCAGGTCCCATGCCTTCCTGGTGTCGGCGAAGATGATAGTTACTCGGTAAGGCAGATAACGTACTGGCCCTAAGAGGCAAAGGCCGGCATTCTGGCTGTTAATAGGGTCATCCAGACGAACCGCCTTCATGATGCATTTTATATGAATCTCATGGGTGGTGGCATTCTCCAAGCCATGAAGCAGAACCTCGTAGTCGTTGTATGCCTCTGGCAGGGAAAGGATGCGAGCCTTCGTCTCTGAAGCCCCGAAAACGTGAAGGCTATGGTCAGAGAATTCCGTATTCACAATCAGTACCTCTTGATACTGCTCGTTTACCTTGATTTGCAACTCATCATGGAGGTTGCTGTATTCGTCGCAAAATCCGCCCACGCGGATGTTGGTGGCGTTGATGTTAGCAACAATTGTTTTCAATTCTTTTAGTGTCATGATCGTATGGTTTATTTGTTTATATTGATGCAAAGAAATCGAATGAAATTCAATCTTCAATTTTCAATTTTCAATCTTCAATTTCCTCGTTTTCTAGGTGCAAAATTACATCAGTATTCATCACATTCCTAATATTTTTGTATCATCGGATGGGACTGCCGTGTCAATGGTTTTGACAGTTTAATCTATTGAACAGATGTGCTGGAATTTTGCGAAGCCCTCGCTGTTCCTGTATGCACTCTCATATCCTTCGGGCACAAAGACGATGGCGGTCTTGAACACCTCCTCGTCGAAAGCATCAATTGCGATGCTGATATTCTCAGGTGTGTGGCTGCTGAAATGCAAGTCCTCAAGTAGCGAACAGAAACGGAAAGCTTCACCACCTATAATGTTGAGCGAAGCAGGGAAGTTGACAGTCTGTAACCTATAGCAATAGGCGAATGCCTTTTCCTCGATACTCATAAGAGTTGAGGGGAAGTCCACCTGCTGAAGATGATGACAGCCCTTGAAAGTCTCAGTCCTGATAACCGGCAAAATGTCAGGAAGATGGATAGATCTCAATTGCCGACAGTTTTCGAAAGCTTTGGCCCCGATATAGCACACGCTTTGTGGAATCGTGATGTCGGTGAGGTTGGTCAGGCCACAGAAAGCCTCATCGTTGATGAATGTCGCCGTATCGGGGATGGTGAGTTTTTTGATGTATTTGTAGTTGGTACCCATGATGATTTTGTTTGTCTGGGGCAAAACCACGTCATAAGAATATTCCTTCGTGTCCAGATTCTTGAATTGTCTGTACCATGTACGGGCTTTTTTCAGGTAATCTATCATGCTCTTGTTGAATCCTGCAGCCTGTCGCAAATAGCCTACAAGTGCTTTCGAAGAGATACCACCGAACAGGATGGTGAAATTTGGGAATTCCGAGAAAAAATGAAATAATAACTTCTTGGTCGTATAACCATAAAGATCTTCAAGGTGACAAGTGTTGCCATCCATATCAATAATGAGATGGTAGTATTCAGCCCAAAAGACCAGACTTCCTTTGTCTATCTCCTTAACAGCGCTTCTGACTTGGTCGCAAATAGACTTATTGGGTCTGGACCACACGTTATCGCGGTCAGCCTCCGTCACTAGGGTGATGTATTTCTTCGTCGCAATCAGCCATGACCGCGCCACCTCCCTGAACATGCGTTTCTCATCAAACTCTTTCTCTACGCAACTTTTCACTTTCTCTTTCAGTTTCTCGTCATCCAACAACTTGAAGGCGATGTCGTCGGCGACAACCCCGCACATATTATCAACGCGCTGCCTTTTGCTATAGTAAAGGAATTCCTCCTTTCGCAGGTGATGGTCTGCCACCATCTCCATGAGGAGCGTGGCGATGTCAAGATGATTGAACTCATTCTGGTTGCATTCCATGTAATCAAAGAAATTCTTCCCATGATATGGATACACATAATAAATTAAAGAGTCCATTTTGTCATCCCGGTCATCGCACTGCCTCCAACATTTCTTGATGCGTACGATAATCTCCTCTAAATGGATGTCGGCGATTTCCTCTACATCTCTGTAAGTCTTATAGATATTCCTATATCCCACGTCTGTTTTTATGGAGAGCGTTCTCGTGTCTGCACCGAGGGTCTCAAGCCGTCTTCTCAGTCTTTCCTCCGAGAAAAGCCGGTCGTCATCTGGATTGACGAAGGGATTGCTGTCACAGACATGTCTGCGATGAAGCACAATAGGGTTGACATTATTGGGACCATCGTCGAAAACCTGTTCTTTGATTTCCTCTGTAGAGAGATGTTTTGCCAAAATGGTCTTGTATCTTGCGGGCCACAGTTTCCTACGTCTTGCACTTTCCGCAGCCCAGAATTCGTTGAAATTAATCATATAAGAAATATATTGAATGCACCTCGCTCGTCATCAAGAGAAACACTTGCAAGAATTATATGAACAATTAAATGGAAATTATATGTTTTGATGATATTTGCTGAATGGCTGCGACGTTTTAATTCAAAATTAGTTTCAATTCTCTTACCCCTTTTGCGCTATTGACACAACGACATTCAATGCAACCAGTGTTCTCCATACTCTCCACCTTGATGGTCGTTAACCTGCCATTTCCCGTTTCCTCTTCGCTGACAAGCAGTTGTTCTGCAAAGGTGGCGTGTTTCAGTACATCAGGCAGGTCGACCCTTGAACAGACATATTGACGATAGGCGTCATTGAGCCAGCCATTGTTGTTGATGGCTTTGAGGATGTTTTGAGTTTGGCCTTCTTCCATCCATGTTTTCATCATGTCGAGCACCCCTGCTTTCAGAAATGCCAGATACACTTGGCGGGTCTGGCCATATCCGGTGGGGTAGTCTGCCACCCAAGCATCCACACGTCCACGCCAGGCGAGAAATGTCTCCGTGGCGACATCACGATAATAGAATTTCCGTGTAAAGAAGCCATTATCCGAAAGTCTGTTCTTATCCGTTATCATAGCTACGATGTACTTCTCTGTTTGTTTTGCCAGCAGTTCCGCTAACAGCATCACATGGTCGTAAATACCCTCATAGGAATATGAGCGGATTTGTATCAACTTTTGTGGCAGGGCTTTCAAGTATGCCACTTGCTCGTTGATGGCTGAGAATGATTTTCCACAAGAATTCACAACTTTCATCTGGCCAATCCCGAAGGTTTTTTCAGACACCTCTTCAAGGGTCTTCTTGGGGTCATAGTGGTCATTGACATAAGAGTTGTAGAAAATGATGAGAGGCCGTGTACGACGCTCGGAGCAGAAACTTTCCAACTTATGGAAGAGGTTTTCTTGCGAAATGACTTCTAAAAAAACTTGTTTTTCCATTGTTCGTGATTTTATGTAAGTTGTTTTCTATTTAGTATGCAAAACTACTATCAGGATTTGCTATTCCCTAATTATTTTGTATCATCGGATGGGACTGCCCTGTCAATGGTTTTGACAGGCTAATCTATTGAACAGATGTGCTGGAATTTTGCGAAACTCTTACTGTTCCTGTAAGCCTCCTCACACCCATGGGGCACGAATACGATGGCGGTCTTGAAGACATGCTTATCGAACGCATTATTTTCGATGCTGATATTTGCAGGATTACGGCTGTTGAAATGCAAGTCCTCAAGTAGCAAACAGGAACGGAAAGCTTCACTGCCTATGATGTTGAGCGAAGCAGGGAAATTGACAGTCTGCAACCTATAGCAATTGGCGAACGCCTTTTCCTCAATGCTCATGAGGTTTGTGGGAAAGTCCACCTGCTGAAGATGATGGCAGTCACTGAAAGTTTCCGACCTGAGGACCGGCAAAAGGTCAGGCAGGTGGATAGATCTCAGTTGTTGGCAGTTCTTGAAAGCACTGGCCCCGATATAGCACACGCTTTGTGGAATCGTGATGTCGGTGAGGTTGGTCAGGCCACAGAAAGCCTCATCGTTGATGAATGTTGCCGTGTCAGGGATGGTGAGTTTCTTAATGTATTTGTAGTTCGTTCCCATGATGATCTTGTTTGTCTGTGGCAACACAACGTCATAAGAATATTCCTTCGTGTCCAGATTCTTGAATTGCCTGTACCATGTGCAAGCTTTCTTCAGGTAATCTATCATACTCTTGTTGAATCCCACGGCCTGTCGCAAATAGCCGACGAATGCTTTGGTGCAGAGTCCTCTGAATGGGATGGTGAGATGAGGAAAGTCGGAGAAGAATTGGAGTATACAACTACTGCCATTCCAACTCCAATGCTCCACAAGAGAATAGGTGTTGCCTTGAATGTCAATCACGAGATTATGTCCTTCAGTCATAAACACCAGGCAGTCTTTGTCTATCTCTTTGAGGGCAGGTCTGATGAAGTCGCAAAAATTCCTGTTGAAATCGGGCCAGATGTCATTGCGGTTGGCTTCCGTCACCAGGGTGATGTATTTCTTCGTTGCTATCAGCCACGGCCGTGCTACCTCCCTGAACATACGTTCCTCGTCATATTTTTTCTCTATACAACTTCTCACTTTCTCTTTCAGCGCCTCGTCATCCAACAGCTTGAAGGTGATGTCCTCTGCGACAGTCCCGCTCATGTTGTCGATACGCTGCTTTTTGAGGTAATATAGCAATTCCTCCTTACGCAGGTTGTTGTCGGCCTCCAACTCCATGAGCAGCGTGGCGGTGTCAAGAATCCTGAATTGCTCTTTTCCCAATTCTATGCTATCACGGATGCCCATCCCAATATAAGGATAGACATAATAGTTGGGGAATTGGTTATCCCGATAACAATATTTGATGCGCACGGCAATCTCCCCGAAATGGATGTCAACAACCTCCTTCACATAATTGCATGTTCTGCCAACAACATGCGCTTGCTTGTTTGGGTTCTTTGCACTCGCATTGATGGTCATGGAGAAAGTCTTCATATCTGCTCCGAGACTCTCAAGTCGTTTTCTCAGACTTTCCTCCGAGAATTGCTGGTTGTCGTCAGTACTGATGATGGGGTTGCAGGCACAGATATGTCTTTTAGGGAATGCGCTCGGTTTCTCGCAAAGGTCGATGACCCGATCTTTGATTTCCTCTGGTGAGAGATGCGCTTCAAGAATGGTCTTGTATCTGGCGGGCCACAGTTTCCTACGTCTCGCCCTTTCTGTAGTCCAGAATTCGTTGAAATTATCCATTTTTCTCTATTTGATTCATCGCGTGTTTTATACAATTATCAATTTTGCAGCAGACATACCCGGCCTGTTTTCCGCAGGTCGTCACAATGTCTGTATTTTCCTTCATTGTCAATCACCCAAAGCACTTTGGTGCGAAAATGCAGCGGCAGTTCAGGTGTGGGTGCACATCCATCGGTGATGATGATGAGTCCGTCATACTCCTGGTGTTGGCTCACATAGTCGATAGGGGCCTGAAAGCAGGTGCCACCACGGCCTTTCACCTTCAACTCATGCTTGTTCTTGTCCTTCGACTTGAGGACAATAGGCTCTCCTTGCACAACATAGTCGAACATCAGTAAACTGATTTCCTGAATGCCATACTTGAAGAACGACGTGATGACACGCAGGTAGCGACCAAGTTCCTCGCTGCCCACCGAACCACTTGTGTCGATGGCGATAAGTAGTTTTGTGGTGAACTCATATCTACTGCCCATCTGCTCGAAGCCGAAGCGACGACTGGGGCGCATGCGGGTGAGGTGGCGTTGCTGGGATAGGATGCTGCTGCGGAACATGCGCAGCACATTGCGGTAGTCGATTTTTCCCTCGGCAGCCTTCTTGATGATTTCTATCAGTCCGCCAGGCACACTCCCCCATTGGGTAGTCGATTGGATGAGTTCCTTAATCTGCTGCCCTACGAATTGGTCCTCCTCCCATAGAGCGGTGTAATCAGCATCGCCATCGTCTCTGGATGTGCTGGATTTTCTGGAGTCTCTAATCTTGTTTTTGATGCGGCTGAGCTCGCCATCATCTTCCCGATTACTTGACTCTTGTTGATTCTGATTCTCCTGCTCATTGCCTTGCCGGTCACTACTAGAATCCATAGAATCCATAGAATCTATAGAATCTATAGCCCCACTAGAATCTCTAGCCCCACTAGAATCTCTAGCCCCACTAGAATCACTAGACTCTCTAGAAATACTAGACCCTCTAGAAATACTAGACCCTCTAGAAATACTAGACCCTCTAGACCCACTAGGCTCTTGAGAACCAAGTGAATCATTTGAACCCCCAGCATTATTGTTTTTGGAGGAATCACCATCATTCTGCTGATACTGCTTTTGCCCTGGGTTTTGATTATTGCCTTTTTGGTTTTTATTTGGTTGTGAGCCATCCTGCGATTCTGTTTCGCTATTCTTGTCAGGGTTCCCACTGGTATCCCCTTCGTCAGGATGATTCCCATCCTTGTGATGGAACTTTTCATTCAGCCTTGAAATATACCACTCGTAGTTTTTCTCTTCTGGCAAACCCGCTTTGGAGGGATGGGTCATATCGCCCGACATGGTGGGATAGGCAGGAGCGATGACCATATCGCTCGCCATGCGAAGCACTTTGGGCACGCATCCCATTGGTCGGCGGGAATAGGGATGCCCCAGCAGGATGCGTATCATCTCCACACTGAGCATGTTGCTCAGCCTTCGCTCGTTCAAGGTGTTAATCTGTTCGGGATTATATTCGATGCGTCCCCTGCCCGTGCGCAGCGGACACTTCATATTGGCATTGATGGTCAACTGGTGCGTGCAATAGACCGAGAAGAACAGTGGTTCGAGCAGGAACCACCGTTCGGTTTCCTTCTGTATGCGTTCGCGTGCGGTCATAGCTGTCGGATGAAGGTAATGACTTTTTTGTAGGTGTCGGGCAACTCCTTGCTCAGCCATATCAGCATCTGCTTGTAGGTCGTGCCATCAAGGAGCGACACGAAGTGGGCATACGCCTCATGGTTCTTTTCCAGCAAGAAGTCGTGATAGGCCCTGAGGTTCTTGTTCACGACGTCATGGTCGAGCTCAGACACTTTGTTAGCCTCGAAGAGCCGTGCGATGGCATCGTTGAGTTGCGATAACTCGTGCAACTGATATTTCTCGAGATGCTTCTTCACCTTCTTGAAATCGGTGAGCACATCCTCAGGCTGGAGACCATCGTCTTTCATCGAGACGAACAGCATTGATGCGGCACGCACGCCCACGATGCCCGCCACGATTTTCTGGTGTAAAGCAGTGGGCTTAGCCACATTTTCCAGCAGCCGAGCCACCTTCTCCCATGCGCGGCGGTCGGGCGACTTCTCCAGGCCTTCGTCCTCGCCCTTGTCACTGTAGCAGTCGAGCATATCGGGATGGGTGCTGATGAATCGGATGACGCGGCGGTCGAGACCATTGTTCTCCGCCCACTGCAACCATTCCTTCTCCGAGGGACGGAAGGTGTAGATGTTGAAGCGCGACACCAAGGCGGGGTCGAGGTCGGTGAGTTGGTACTCATCGCCGTCGTTGCAGGCTGATATGATACGGCTGCCTTCCGGCAACGGACGTCCCGCCAGTTTACGGTTGAGCACGAGGTCCATCACGGTCTGCAGGATTTCCGGTCGGGCGCGGTTCAACTCATCGAGGAAGAGCACGATGGGTTTCTTGTCCATGGGAAACCAGTAGGGCGGTATGAAGGTGGTCCTGCCGGTCTTCTCCTCCTTAGTGGGCAGTCCGAGCAGATCGCCCGGGTCGCTCATCTGTCCAAGGAAGAGGGTCTTCACCTTCATGTCTTTCGTTTCAAAATAAGCCGTCAGGATTTGTGACTTGCCGATACCGTGCTTGCCGGTCAGCATGATGTTCTGCCACGACGGTGTCACATCGAGCAGCGACGTCAATTCATGGGTATTGATTGCTATTGCCATAATGATTTCAGGTATTCAATTGATAATCGATTTGATTTCCATATTCGTGAGTCGGAGGATGAGGGCATACTTGTCGCCATCCACACGTCCTTCGAGGAAGGCGCGGTAAGGGGTTCCGCCATTGTTCATCACTAGGGGAGCGATGCCTTTCACCCCACCGCCTACGAGCATCATGGCATCGGCATCGCTGAGTTTTTTCGCCATCTCATAGAGGAAATCATAGGTCAGTCCGTTGACGTGCTGCACCTGGTAGCTTTTCCTGAAGACAAACATCCGCATGGCTTTCTTGCGGGGAATCATCTTCCCTGTCCAGCGGATGGGCACTCCATCGGTAGAGATGTTGCTGGTGGTGGATGTCTCCGGGCGCACCTCTTTCTCGGTACCGTCGGCCAAAAACACGTGTTCGTTGAGAGTGACGCCATACGCCACTTTCTGGTCAGGACTGAGATACACTTTCTTCAGACCTTCCACGCGCATGCCGAAACGTTCCATGTCCACCTCGGGGTCACCATTGATGAGTGCCTCGGTCAGTTGGTCGCCATAGGCAGCCAGCAGCGCCTGGTCGGTGGTGCCCATGGTTGCCTTGATGGTGCGTTCCGACTTGCCTTTACTGCCGTCGGCTGTTTTATAGACTGTTGTCTTGCGGCGTGATGTGGCACCGAAGGCCACTTCTGCGTCACGCCTTGTCTCATTGGATAAGTTGATCTTTCTCATATTATTATAATGGAGTTTAGGAGTTTGGGAGTTTAGACATATGATTTGCATGTCATGGGATGATTAGAACATTCCGAAGTCCAGTTCATCGATTTCCTCCTCTGTCTCTTCGTTATCGTCGATGACGGTTTCTTCTGCGAGTGTGAGCAGCGGAAACTCCTGCCTGTTACCAGTGAAGAGGAACAGTCCGTTGGGCGTGTTCATCAAGTAGGCATCTGAATGGCTGGTTCCACCGCGGTAGCTGAAGTCGAATTTATAGATAAGGTCACCAACTGCCTCTGCCAGTGCGGGAGCGGCGAGTTGATAGACCGAGTCCCACTCGTTGTCGAGGAATTCCTCCTCTGTTGCCGTCTCTGTGAGCGTGATGGGAACATCGAAGGAAGAGGGAACCATAGGCAGCGGTTCGCCGTCCTCTCCGTACGCTACGAGGGAGTTATTCTCCACCCATCTGCCACACTCATCCACCGTCGCCTGTTTGAGGCCGCCAGATGGGATGACCAAGGCATCATCGGGTGAGAGATATGCGATGCTGCATGTGTCGCCCCAGCGGTCGGTCGCCACCAGATCGGTCCATCCATATACCTTCTTTCTTTCGAGTTTCACAGGGGGAGCGTAGAACTCGCTGCCTCCCATTTTGAATGTCAATGCTTTTGCCATGATGGTTGTTGATATTATTGATTTTTCTTTTTTCACTTGCAAAGTTAGGGCGTAAAACCATCGCCTCCTAATTATTTTGTATCATCGGATGGGAATGGGGTGTCAGCAATTCAGACACTCCCATCCCTTCTTGATATTGGCGGTAATCTCATGCTCCATGATGTCGCGTATCTGCACTTCGTCACATGAGTAGGCCATGTCGCGCTTGATCATT
>JAFWSS010000083.1 GCA_017524385.1 Prevotella sp. | reverse complement strand
TTTGAGATTTGAGATTTGAGATTTGAGAATTTTGTTTTGAGACTTTAGATTTGAGATCTCATTAGCCCCATAGAGCCCATTAGTCCCATAAGACCCACCATAACACCTATCAATATGGACGAACAACTCAAACAAATAGGCGAGCGCCTGCGCGGACTGCGCGACGTGCTCGACATCACCACCGAAGAGGTGGCCGCCCTCTGCGGCATCACCGTGGAACACTATGAGCAGATGGAGAACGGCGAGAGCGAACTCTCCGTTGCCAACCTGCAGAAAATCGCCAAGCAATACGGCGTGTCACTCGACGTACTCATGTTTGGCGAAGAGCCCAAGATGAGCAGTTATTTCCTCACCCGCAAAGGCCATGGCATGAACGTGGAGCGCCGCAGCGCCTACAAATATGAGAGTCTGGCCAGCGGCTTCAGAGGCCGTAAGGCCGACCCCTTCATCGTCACCGTGGAACCCAAGCCCATCGACGCTCCCAAGGAGATGAACTCTCACAGCGGACAGGAGTTCAACATGGTGCTTGAAGGGACGATGGAACTGACCATAGGCACCAAGGTGCTCACCCTCGACGAAGGCGACTCCGTCTATTTCGATGCCACACAGCCACACGGCATGCGCACCCTCAACGGGCGTCCCGTGAAATTCCTGGCCATCATTTTCTAAAAAGATAATATAGATATTCTAGATGAACAAGATGAACTAGATGTTCTAGAAAATCTAGGAAAAGACAAAGAGAAAAATGGTAGAAAGATTTTTGACGCAGACCTCCTTCACTTCGGTGGAAGACTTCAAGGAGCATCTGCATTTCATCATCAAGGAGAACTTCAACTTCGCCTATGACGTGATGGACGAATGGGCGGCCACCGACCCCGACAAGACCGCATTGTTGTGGACCAACGACGAGGGGATGGAAATACGCCTCTCCTTCAGCGACCTGAAGGCACGCAGCGACCAAGCCGCCGCCTACCTCGCATCGCTGGGCATCAGCCGTGGCGACATGGTGATGCTCATCCTGAAACGGCGTCTGGAATGGTGGGTTGTCATGCTCGCCCTGTGCAAACTAGGCGCCGTGGCCATCCCCGCCACCCACATGCTCACGAAGAAGGACATCGTCTATCGCAACTCCAGGGCGACGGTGAAAGGCATCATCTGCGTGGGCGAGGAATACGTTCTCGGGCAGGTGCAAGCCGCCATGCCCGACAGCCCCTCCGTCGACGTGCTGGTGAGCGTGGGACCGCTCGTCCCCGAAGGCTTCCACGACTGGCAGGCCGAAATCGGCAACGCACCGCAGTTCATACGTCCCAAGCACGTGAACACCAACAGCGACACCATGCTGATGTATTTCACCAGTGGCACCAGCGGCGAACCCAAGATGGTGACCCACGACTACCTCTACGCCCTCGGCCACCTCACCACCGGCGTGTTCTGGCACAACCTCTCACCCGACAGCATCCACCTCACCGTGGCCGACACCGGATGGGGAAAGGCCGTGTGGGGGAAATTCTACGGACAATGGTTCGCCGGAGCCACTGTCTTCGTTTTCGACCACGAGAAATTCGACGCCGGGCGGATACTCAAGCAGATGGAGAAATACCACGTCACCTCCTTCTGCGCCCCACCCACCGTCTACCGTTTCATGATACGCGAAGACATCTCCAAATACGACCTCAGCGCGCTGAGATACTGCTGCACCGCCGGCGAGGCCCTCAACCCTGCCGTATACGACAAATTCAAGGAGGCCACCGGCATACGGCTGATGGAAGGTTTCGGACAGACGGAAACCACCATGACCCTGGGCACCATGCCCTGGATGACCCCCAAGCCCGGCAGCATGGGAATGCCCAACCCGCAATACGACATCGACCTCATCAAACCCGACGGCACACGCTGCGAGGATGGCGAGAAAGGCGAGATTGTCATACACGTCGGCGACCGCAAGCCCATCGGACTCTTCAAGGAATACTACCGCGACGAGGAACTCACCCGCGAGGCATGGCACGACGGTCTTTACCACACCGGCGACGTGGCCTGGCGCGACGAAGACGGCTATTACTGGTTTGAGGGGCGCATCGACGACGTCATCAAGAGCAGCGGCTACCGCATAGGCCCCTTCGAGGTGGAGAGTGCACTGATGACCCACCCCGCCGTCGTGGAATGCGCCATCACAGGCGTGCCCGACGACATACGCGGCATGGTGGTGAAAGCCACCGTGGTGCTGGGCAAGGAATGGAAGGACAAGGCAGGCCCCGACCTGGTGAAAGAGTTGCAAACCCACGTGAAACGCGTCACCGCACCCTACAAATATCCCCGCATCATCGACTTTGTCGATGAACTGCCCAAGACCATCAGCGGAAAAATCAGAAGGGTGGAAATCAGGCAAAAAGACCAATGAGCAAGAAACGCATCGTGGTGAAGGTGGGCAGCAACGTGCTCACACGCGAGGACGGCAAACTCGACATCACACGCATGTCGGCACTTGTCGACCAGGTGGCGTGGCTGCACGCCTTGGACTACGAGGTCATACTCGTCTCCAGTGGTGCCATGGCCAGCGGACGCGGCGAAATCAGCGTGTCGCGGCGGCTCGACAGCGTGGCGCAACGACAACTCTACTCCGCCCTGGGCCAGGCCAAGCTCATCAACCACTACTACAATCTCTTCAGGGAATACCGCCTGCCCGTGGGCCAGGTGCTCACGATGAAGGAGAACTTCAACTCCCGACGCGCCTACCTCAACCAACGGGCCTGCATGGAGGTGATGCTGGACAACGGCGTCATACCCATCGTCAACGAGAACGACACCGTCAGCGTCACCGAACTGATGTTCACCGACAACGACGAACTCTCCGGCCTCATCGCCTCGATGATGGGCGCCGACGCCCTCGTCATCCTGAGCAACATCGACGGCATCTACGACGGTCCCCCCGACGACCCCGCCTCACACCTCATCGGACACGTGGAACCCGGCAGCGACCTCAGCGCCTACATCCAGAGTGGTCGCAGCGGCTTTGGCAGAGGCGGCATGGTCACCAAATACAACATCGCGAAGAAAGTGGCGGAGGAAGGCATCCGCGTCATCATCGCCAACGGCAAGCGCGACAACATCCTCGTCGACCTCGTGGAACACTCCGACGACACCCCCCACACCGAGTTCGAGCCCACGGCGGAAGGCGTCACGGGCATCAAGAAATGGATTGCACACAGCGACAGTTTCGCCAAGGGACGCATCATCATCAACGAGCGTGCCAGCGAAGCCCTTTGCGGCCGCCAGGCCGTCAGCCTGCTCCTCGTCGGCGTCGTCGAAGTGGAAGGCGACTTCGAGGAAGGCGACCTCGTGGGCATCTACGACGAGGATGGACGGAAACTGGCCATCGGCCGCACCGCCTACGACAGCGAGAGCGCCCGGCGTCTCACGGGATGCCACGACCAGAAGCCCATCGTACACTACGATTACCTTTACCTGGAGTGACCACACTCCCCAACAACAATATGTGAAAATGGAACCACAACTCACAGCAACATTCAAGCGCGCCAAGGCCGCCAGCCGCGAACTGGCCCTCATCGACGAGCAACGGAAGAACGACGTGCTCAACGCCGTGGCCGACGCCATCGCCACACACAGTGCATCACTACTTGAAGCCAACGCACGAGACCTCGCGCGCATGGACCCCGCCAACCCCCTCTACGACCGTCTGCTGCTCAACGAGAAACGCCTCGACGGCATCGCCAGCGACATGCGCCACGTGGCAGCCCTGCCCTCACCATTGGGAAAGACATTGGTGGAGAGGACACTCGACAACGGCCTGCATCTGCGTCGCGTCAGCGTGCCCTTCGGCGTCATCGGCATGATCTACGAAGCCCGCCCCAACGTGAGTTTCGACGTCTTCTCCCTGTGCTTCAAATGCGGCAACGCATGCGTGCTCAAGGGAGGCCGCGATGCCGATGATTCCAACAAGGCCATCGTGGCACTGATACAGGAGGTGCTGCGAGAGCACGACATCACCCCGTCGGCCGTGGAACTCCTTCCCGCCACACACGAGGCGACGGCCGAGATGCTGAACGCTGTGGACTACATCGACTTGTGCATCCCACGCGGTGGAAAGCGCCTCATCGAATTCGTGCGCGACAATGCCCGTGTGCCTGTCATCGAGACGGGTGCCGGCGTGGTGAACACCTATTTCGACGCCGAGGGAGACCTGAAAATCGGACGCCTCATCATCAACAATGCCAAAACGCGCCGCGTCAGCGTGTGCAACGCCCTCGACTGCCTCATCATCCATCAGTCGAGACTGCGCGACCTGGGCGAACTCTGCGCACCCCTCATCATCAGCAACGTGGTGATACACGCCGACGAGCAAGCCTACGACGCCCTCGCAGGGAAATATCCCGACGAACTGCTCCGCCACGCCACCCCCGACAGTTTCGGGACGGAGTTCATGGACTATGCCATGGCCATCCGCACCGTGCCATCCGTGGAGGCCGCCATCAAGCACATCAGCCAATATGGCAGCGGACACAGCGAGTGCATCATCACCGAGAACCGCCAGACTGCAGAGGCCTTCGAGGCACAAGTCGACGCCGCCTGCGTGTATGTCAACGCACCAACGAGCTTCACCGACGGAGCACAGTTCGGGATGGGTGCCGAAATAGGCATCAGCACACAGAAACTGGGTCCGCGCGGTCCCATGGCCCTTGAGGAAATCACCACCTACAAATGGCTCATCGAAGGGCACGGACAGGTGAGGAAATGAAAATTGCATTAGTTTCGCATTCGCTCAACTTTTCAGGAGTTAAAGGGGAGTTAAAAAGAAGTTAAAAAGAAGTTAAAGGGACATATGCTCACCATTGAAGATTGAAGATTGAAGATTGAAGATTGAAAATTGAAGATTGAAGATTGAAGATTGAAGATTGAAGATTGAAGATTGAAAATTGAATTTTTGGAGCAGCGAGAGCAGAGTCAAGCTTGCTTGCACTCTGCCGAGTCGCGACAAAAAACAGCGAAACTAAAAATAAAAATTGAAAATTGACAATATGAAGACATTCTTTAACGTGGAAGACCTCGGCGACCTGCAAGCTGCACTCGCCGAGGCACAAGAAGTGAAGAAAAACAGATATGCCTTCCAGGATTTAGGCAAGAACAAGACACTGCTGATGATCTTCTTCAACAACAGCCTGCGCACACGCCTGTCCACCCAGAAGGCAGCCACCAACCTGGGCATGAACGTCATCGTGCTCGATGTCAACGCCGGGGCGTGGAAACTGGAGACAGAACGCGGCGTCATCATGGACGGCGACAAGAGCGAGCACCTGCTCGAGGCCATCCCCGTGATGGGCAGCTACTGCGACATCATCGCCGTGCGCTCCTTCGCGGGACTCACCGACAGGGAGTTCGACTATGCCGAGACCATCGTGGGGCAGTTCGTGCGTTATAGCGGACGCCCCGTCATCGCCATGGAGACCGCCACCGTCCATCCCCTGCAGGCCTTCGCCGACCTTATCACCATCGAGGAATACAAGCCCGTGGCACGCCCCAAGGTGGTGCTCACCTGGGCACCGCACTGCCGTGCCCTGCCGCAAGCCGTGCCCAACTCCTTCGCACAGTGGATGAACGCCGCCGACGTCGACCTCGTGGTCACACACCCGGAAGGTTATGAACTCGACCCGAAATTCGTGGGAAACGCACGTGTGGAATACGACCAGTGCAAAGCCCTTGAGGGCGCCCATTTCGTCTATGCGAAGAACTGGAGCTGCCCCGGCGTCACACGTCCTGAAGACTATGGGAAAATCATCAGCCGCGATATGAGCTGGACCATCGACAGCGAACACATGTCGTGGACCGACAATGGCTATTTCATGCACTGCCTCCCCGTCAGACGCGGCCTCATCGTCACCGACGACGTGATAGAAAGCGACCACTCCATCGTCATCCCCGAAGCCGCCAACCGCGAAATTTCCGCAGAGACTGTCATCAAGAGGGTGCTGGAAGGGTTATAGGAATAATGTCTTAGGAGAAACCAGGAGGTCTTAGGAGCAAGTAGGAAGTTTTAGGAGCAAGTAGGAGGTCTTGGAGCCTCCTACTTGCTCCTGTTTACTTCTATCTCCTCCTATTTGCTCCTATCTGATAAACAGCAGCTCCCTGTATTTCGGGAGCGTCCAGCACTCATCGCTCACGATGAGTTCCAGTTTGTCTATCTGGTATCTGATTTTTTCCATGATGGGCTCCACCGTGTCGTGGTAGGCGATGGCCTTTTCGCGCTCGCACTCCAGGACATTGGCCACCTTCCTTGCGTTGACAAGGTCCTCCACGCCTTTCTCGATGGCCTGCGAGCGCTCCGCGATTTCCTTGATGATTTCCTTGTTGCGGGCGGTGAGCGCCTCTGCTTCCTCTCGCGAAAACACCTCGTAGAGGTTGAGCACGTTCTTCGCCAACTGACTTTGGTATTGTGTGGCGATGGGGATGATGTGGTTCATGCTCAGGTCGCCCATCACACGAGCCTCAATCTGTATCTTCTTCGTATAGGTTTCCCATTTCACCTCGTTGCGCGCCGCCAGTTCCTTGGCGTTCATCACACCCATCCTCTCGAACATGCGGATGGTGTCCTCACGCAGGTAGTTGTCGAAAATGAGCGGGCAACTCTTCTCCACATCAAGACCGCGTCTTGTGGCCTCCACCACCCATTCGTCGCTATAGCCGTTGCCATCGAAATGGATGGGTTTGCAGGTGCGTATGTCCTCGCGCACCACGTCGATGATGGCGCTTGCCTGGTCCTCTCCCTCGGCGATGAGCGCATCCACCCGTTCCTTGAAGTCGGCCAATGCCTCCGCCACCGCCGTGTTGAGGGCTATCATCGCCGAGGCGCAGTTGGCCTCGCTGCCCACGGCGCGGAACTCGAAGCGGTTTCCCGTGAAGGCGAAGGGCGAGGTGCGGTTGCGGTCGGTGTTGTCGATGAGCAATTCCGGTATTTCAGGGATGTCCAGCTGCATGCCTTGTTTCCCCTCCATGGTGAAGAGGTTTTTCTTGTCAGCCCGCTCGATATGGTCGAGCAACTCCGTAAGTTGCTTGCCCAGGAATGACGAGATGATGGCCGGCGGCGCCTCGTTGGCACCCAGTCGATGGGCGTTGGTGGCGCTCATGATGGAAGCCTTGAGCAATCCGTTGTGCTTGTAGACGCCCATGAGTGTCTCTACGATGAAGACGACGAATCGTAGCGTGTCCTCCGGCGTCTTCCCCGGGCTATGGAGCAGCACCCCGGTGTCGGTGGAGAGGCTCCAGTTGTTGTGCTTGCCCGAACCATTGATGCCGGCGAAGGGTTTCTCATGCAACAGCACGCGGAAGCCGTGTTTCCGCGCCACGCGTTTCATCAGCGACATCAGCAGCATGTTGTGGTCCACTGCGAGGTTGGTCTCCTCGTAGATGGGAGCCAACTCAAATTGGTTGGGTGCCACCTCGTTGTGCCGTGTCTTCAAGGGGATGGAGAGTTCGAGGGCTTGCACCTCGAGGTCTTTCATGAATGCCTGCACACGGTCGGGGATGATGCCGAAGTAATGGTCGTCCATCTGCTGGTTCTTGGCGGAGTCGTGGCCCATGAGGGTGCGGCCAGTGAGCATGAGGTCGGGACGCGCACTGTAAAGTCCCTCGTCCACGAGAAAATATTCCTGCTCCCACCCCAGGTTGCAAGTCACCTTCTTCACTTCAGGATAGAAATAATGGCAGACGTCGGTGGCGGCGTTACCCACGGCGCGCAGTGCACGCAACAGGGGAGCCTTGTAGTCGAGCGCCTCGCCGGTATAAGAGATGAAGACGGTGGGGATGCAGAGGGTGTCGTCCATGATGAAGACGGGCGACGTGGGGTCCCAAGCCGAATAGCCCCTTGCCTCGAAGGTGTTGCGGATGCCTCCGCTGGGGAACGAGGAAGCGTCGGGCTCCTGCTGGACGAGCAGTTTGCCACTGAACTCCTCCATCATTCCGCCTTTGCCGTCATGTTCGATGAAGGCGTCGTGTTTCTCGGCTGTGCCTTCCGTGAGGGGTTGGAACCAATGGGTGTAGTGGGTGACGCCATTCTCGTCGGCCCACTGCTTGATGCCCTTGGCCACCGCGTCGGCGATGGAGCGGTCGAGACGCGCACCATTGTCGATGACATCGACCATCTTCATATAGACATCACGGGGAAGATACTTGAACATCTTCTCTCGCGTGAACACATATTTTCCGAAAAACTCCGATGGGCGCTCTTTGGGGGAAGCCACCTCCAGCGGCTTCTTCTTGAACGCCTCCTCCACTACCTGGAATCTTAAATTGGCCATCTATATTTCCTTACTTTTGCAAATCAAGGCACAAAGGTAGTGAGAATCATGCGCTTCACAAAAGGTGAACGGTGATTTTTTCGAAAAAACGGAGACAATGCACACCGCTTTTTGCTCACTGTCCACTTTTTCAATTGAACTCGTATAAAAATCTCCAATATTTGTTGCGTATTTGAGAAACTTGCCATATCTTTGCACATTCATAAAACAAATATGGAACAACAAAAGTTATTTCAAGTAGTGTATATGCAAGAGGCCAGGGATTTCATAAAATCCCTACCAATTGCTGCCCGCAAAAAGATTTACTACAATGTTCTAAAGATTGAGAGTGGTGTGAAAGACAGCGAATTGTTCAAAAAACTGGACGGCAACCATGACTTATGGGAACTACGAACGCTCTTTGAAGGGATTCAATATCGGTTGCTGGCATTTTGGGACGAAAAGAATAAAAGGATGGTGGTCGCCACACACGGCTTCATCAAGAAAACTTGGAAGGTGCCAGCCAAGGAGATTGCCAAGGCTCAAGCTCAACGGAAGAAGTATTACGAAACAGAATAAGGATATGAAGAAAATAAAACTCTACACAACGGAAGAACTACTTGATGAAGACCTCGGTCCGATTGGAACACCTGAGCGTGATGACTTTGAAAAAAAACTGGCAGACGAACTTCATGCATACCGTGTTGGCGAGGCCATCAGACAGGCTAGGGAGGCTCAGGAACTGACCCAGGCCGAGCTTGGTGAGCGTATGGGTGTTCAGAGGTCGCAGGTGTGCCGTCTTGAGAGCGGCAAGAGCATCACCCTGAAGTCCATGATGCGTGCATTCCGCGCTCTCGGCATCGATGTCGCACTTGAAATGAAAGGAATAGGCAAAGTGACGCTTTGAAGAATACCATTAACTTGACATCAACAAAAAAGGCGTGGCTGAAAAGTCACTCCTTTTTTGTTGAAAGTAAATCCACCATGATGACAACCTGCGCCACCATCATCCAAGGGCTTATTTGACGATTATCTTCTTGTTGAAGGTCAAGTTGCCACAAACCATCCTGACGACAAGCAATTGTCTGCCATAGGCTTGGACATTCAGTCGAGCGTGGATGCCGTCGGAGTTTTGGACCGTCTGGCGGGCAACAAGTTTTCCCATTATGTCATACACCGTGACGATGCCTAAAGAAGAGAGGCTTGGCGACAGGCAGTCGATGTAAATGATGCCTTGTTCACACGTGCAAGAAACCATTTTTGACCGTTCTAAGTCATCGATGCCATCCTCGTCTTCCGGCATAACACCTATCCTCAATGCACCGGAGGGTTCCTTGTAGAAGTAGGTGGCATTGGGTTCGCCCCACACACCAGCTGAGTTCTGGTATTGCACATGGAAGACGTGCTGCCCTTCTGCATAGTTCTTTGCATAGAGGGTGTAGTTTCTGGTGATCATAGCTTGCGGGTTGCTGATAGTGAAGGGTGCGGTGTATTCTTCATCCATCCATTGGCTCTCACTCACCACGGAGGATGCCTTCTTGTTGTATAGTTCGGTAATTAACACAGGCACCTCATAGACAACACCGTCATCATAACCGTTAGTGGTGATGCGATAATGTAGACGGTGACCCCCTTTTGATGCCGTGGAGAAGTCGAGTGTGGCTTTAATCATGGAAATCTTATCGGTCATCACGCGCCCAGAGACGACATTGTGATTTTGTGGGTCGGGGTCATAATCATCATCCAACCAATAGGTGACTTCCGAGGCCTGACCGGCGGGGAGGCGCATCACGGGAGTGCTATATACCGGACTGTAATTCCCCTTTTGAGCCGCTATGCGGAAGTTGAGCCGATGGAAACCCAAAGGGAATTTTTCCATATCGGAAAAGTCCAGGTCGAGGATTTGCACCGTTTCCGTCCCAGTATCGATGGGCATAGTGGCTGGGGTGGCATAATTATCGTCAAACCAATATTCCAAGTTGGAATTGGTGGTTGGAGTGAACTTGATGAAAGAGGATATGGTGACGGGGCTGTAGTTGCCGTCGGATGCCTTTACACGCATGGAAATGTGGTGGAAACCCGGTGTCAACCCACTCACATCTATGGCACGGTTGAAATGGGTTCCTGAAAAGGACACGGTATTGACCTTCGTCTTGGCATATTGGTCAAACCAATATTGCAAACTGTACGTCTGTGCCCTCACTCCTGCCGCACAAAGCAGCAGGAGCAGGGCCAAAAGCCGGGGTGGGAGGTATTGTCTTTTCATATCACTGGAGTTAAAGGGTTGATGGGTCATTGGGCTTTCACCGTCACCTCTATCGTTAGTTTGCCAGAGGCATCGCTTTGCTCGTCAACCTTCTTGGAAATAATGCGGGGGATGGGAGCAAGAGCATTAGGATCGAAACCAGTGGAGCCGCCCTCGATTCCGATGGTTGTGCCATCGGTGCCTAAAAATTTGCTCGACTTTTTCTTGATGGTGTAGTCGGAAGCGATGGTAACGCCTTTGTTATTGTTGGCACCAAAAACATCATCCCAAGTTTGTCCTTCATCTAAAGTGATGGGGTTTTCATCCCAATCCCAAGAAGCGGTTCCGATGCAGTTGTGGGAAACATAGCAACCACTGGAGTCTTTTACATAAAAAGCATTTACAAAGAAATTGTTTGTGATGGATGAATTATAAACGTTAATAAAACTAAAATAATTATTAGCTACAAAAACATTATGATTAATCACTCCCACATTTATTGACCAAGCAACACACATGATATTATTTTCTAATTTGACATTACAACCACCAAAGTTACTATTTCCTCTCAAATAGCATTGATTCACCACCATCCCACTTGATGCACTATTGCCCACCTGAATGGAGTTGGCATTGCATTTTTTCACGGTAAAATTTTCCACGGCATCCTCTGCGGTTCCCACATAGATGTCTCCAGAGATATATACCCCCATCACAGCGCTTCCCGACGAACCATCTATGAAGAAGAGGTTGCCGGATATGATGGTGCCTCCATCAGCATTGTCAGTGTCTCCTCGGTGACTCACTCCCAGTATGGTTAGTTTCTTGTCAATCTTTATATCTTCAGAGATCTGAAGTCCTCCACCAGGTAGATAGATGGTGCTGCCAGATGTCGCGTTGGTGATGGCATCACCAAGCGTTTGGTAGATGTCGGTTACATTGTTCGGGCTGACAACGGCGATGTTCTGTGCCATGGTCATCATTGTTGCGACGAGCGCAACAGCAATCAAAAGGTTTCGTTTCATGATGATATGTATTTTATTGTTGTTTTATTGGTTGTTTTCCTATGGTGTGGCATCAGAGCGGCTGACGGTTTTCACCACCATGCCGTTGGAATGGAGCTCTGCAGGTGTCTCTGGTTGTGTTCCTGGTGTCTGCTGGCGTGGTGCTTGCTGGCTGTCCCACTTTTTCGAGTTCCACACTGGGCGGATGCTCCTGCCGTAGCATCGGTAGTAGTCGAAACTGCTGGGCTTTCCCTTACCAAAATAGAGGAAACAGGCATCATCGGGGCTGTTCTCATCGAGGGTTGATGACCAATAGTATCCTTCCGACCCCGCATCATAGAGGTTCATCCCTTGTCGGTATCCGGCAGCAGGGAGGAAGATGTGGTTTTTCCTGAACTCACCATATCTTCCGCTCACCTTGAAGCCTTTGAAGTGATAATCGTATGTCCAGTCACACCAGGTCATCAGTTCTTCCCATTGCTCCTTGGTGGGGATGCTGTATTCGCATCCATAAAGGACGCTTGACAGGTCATCCACACCTTGTAGTTCGTTCAATTCGTCGGTGAAGCCGTTGAAGCCATAGCTGTCCTTGGAGCAGTATTTGGTGAGTGTCGTGGCAGACCCCTTGCAATATTTGTAGTTGCTCCAAGAGAAGTTGGTCTTTCCGTTGTCAAAGCCCGTCGTCTCTCCCCAAGCAAAATAGTTGCCGTAGTCGAGGTTGGTCTCCGCCCCCAAATTGGTTTTTGCCCACCAGGTGCCTGAGGGCAGCCCGAGGTCAGTATAATATATTTTCTTGCTGGGCACGATGGAAGCCAGGTCTTGGTATTCAGTCTTGACATAAATCGCATCTGGGTTTTCCGGGTGGTGTGCTATGAGTTGGTATTTCACCAGCACGGCATTGGCGGCGTTGTTGCTACTCAGGATGCTACCGAGGTTGATGTCACATTCATTGCCTTGGATGTTCTTCAAGGGGGTGACATGGAATTTTCTTTCCGGCGAGTCGATGTAGAGCACCAAGTCGGTGTAAAACTCCCCGAAATTCTTCGCCTTATAGACCTCCCACTTGAAATGGATGTTGCCGTTCATGTTCCGTTGTACGTAGGTAGGTTCCTGCACCGTGATGTAGGGATGGTCTGACTTGTCGATGTGGAAGCTGGCCTTCAACGAGGAACGGCAGAAGGCATCCACGGCACCCGCCAGGTCGAGGCCGTCCTCGAAGACGTTGACCACCTTGGACAAGAAGGTGGCCCTCTTCAGCTGCGTGAGATTGTTAACCACCTCCTTGTAATAAGTCCTATAAGTGGCATCGATGGCTTTTTTTCCTGTCCATTTCTTGAAAACGTTGTACATCAAGTTGGCATAGGTGGGTTTTTCGTCCGCGTCGGGCGTAGCCACCAGGAATATGCGCTCGCAGACGAAATTGAGCACCAGTTTGGTCGCCTCCCAGAAGTCCCAGTCGTCCAGATGGTCATACAAAGCCTTCACCTTCTCCTTGTCACTTCCGAAGTCTTTGCTCAGTTTGAGTATCAGGGCGTATTCCGGAGCCTTTCGTGAACCGTAGCGCAAGTCATATTTGAAGTCGTCTGAACCTGTTGCCTCACTGGCTTCCTTCCATCCGGTGATGATTTCCATAATCGGGCGGAAGACATCCTTGTATGCGCCGTGTATCAGTGCGAAAAGGATTCTGAACTTTTCTCGTGGCGTGTATCTGTCCCAATCCCATCCAAGTCGTCCCATTCCGTAGATGTCGATGTCGATCTTGTCGAAATCCACTTCCGTCTTTTCATTCTTGAACGGAGTCGTAATTTCGTCGCTCACGACCTCATAGATGGAGGAGGTCGCCCCATTCAGCGACTCCCAAGCAATCTTCCAGTAGTTGGCGTGCTTGGACTCCAGGATGAAGGGCATCTGGATGTGTGAGTCCACCTCACCAAGCCCCACTCGCACCAAGGTGTTCTCCACCTCCTGCACCCATTCCTTCATCTCATTGAGGAGTTCCTCGTCCTCCACGTCGAAGTCATCGGCCAGTTGGTCAGTATGATCCAGTATCCATTGGCAGAACTCCTGCAAGGTCATGGTGACTTCCTCTCTTTTCGTTTCATAGCTGTTGTCCTCATTCATCTTCACCCTACTGGTGTAGGCATGCACCACTCGCTTGTAGTTGTTGCGTATGCGGTAGGTTGCGGCTTCCGGCGTTCGGGTAAAGTCATCCAATGAAAGTCCGTCGAGCGTCAGTTCATGGTTGTCGTAATATTTTCGGACGAGTTGGAAGAGCAACTCCTTCCCACTATCGAGGGTGTGGTATTGGGGGCACTGCTTGTTGCCGCTCCCTTCGTCATACATCATTCTCACATCTTCGACAAAAGCATCCCAATAGGGTTTCAAGTCGCCGGTCTTGAGGATTTGCAACACGTTGCGGTATTCAGTCATGTTGCTGGTGACGAGCAGAGGCTCGGACATCATCAAGGCTTCTGCGGTCTTCTCCACCGAAAAATCCACCTTATTTTCCTTCCCTCCCTCTTCAGGCAAGGAAAAGGAGAACAAGAAGGGTTGGTTCCACCTTGTACAAATATGGCATTGTATGCCATTGGGGGAACATTGCCCTGTTGCAAAGGCGTTGCCCTGGTCCTGCATGGCCATCTTCTTCGATTTCCCCGAGCCTTTAGCATAGTAACGTCCAGAGACGTTCTCCACGGGGTATTCCCCATAGTAGTTGAGGATCTTGATGTCATCAAGGCCATCGTCATCGATGCCCTCCGGCAGCATCACCTCGAAGTCAGTCTCCTCGGGCGGGAGGAAATGGTTTTCCTCCTCGTCGACGGTATCCACGCCCTTTCCCTTCAAAGGCAGGCTGAGAATGCCATCCTCCACAGCATGGGAGGCCACCCTCATCTCTCCGAAAAACCATTTGACCTCGTCGGGTTGGAATGTGACCTCCAATTCGGCCGACCCTCCTGGAGGCAGCAAGACATCCATTCCCGAGCCTTCCACGGTGAACACGCCTTCCACCATGGCGTAATAGGTCTCGGGATACTTACCGGTGTTGGTGATGCAGAAGGAGAGCGTCTTGCCATTCCCCACCTTCACCTTGCCGAAGTCCATTTCCCTTGCAGAGAGTTTCAGCGTGGGTGTCATATAACAGATGCTGTCGATGTTGGTCACGTCGATGGCGGTGCTGTCGAAGAAAGTCCATATCGTCTGCGTCTGAGCGTTGTTGGTGATGCTATCGATCATATTAGCGTCGAAGTCGAGCATCTCTCCATTGTTGAGAAAGACGCGCAGCATCTTTTTCGGGTTGTCGCTAGCATCGGTCTGGGCACATAGGGTGCTGGTGAGTGCCGCCAGCCCCCATATCATCACAAAAACAATCAATGTCTTTCTCATTTGGTCTTGATTTTATAAGTTACACCATTGACATCCATTTTGTAGTCATTCGTCGCATGAGAGTCCAGGGTCAGCGTTGCAGTCTCACCTTTTCGGACCACCAATTCCTTGAGCAAATTGCCATCGGTCGTGTAGACCTTGACGGAAAGGTCGTTGTCGGCAGCCATAAAGGTCACCGCCTTGCCATTGTTGGTGAAGGGCAGCCCCAGGATGGCCGAACTTCTTGCCGCGAGGTCAATGGTCACCTTCCTGATGGCCTGGAATTCGTATTCCACCGTGGTAGAGGCTTGTACGATGACAATCTCTCCGAGGTAAGTGAACTTGGGATCCTCAGCCAACCTGAACATAATTTTCGAACCATCCTTGTGCCACACTACAAGACAAGGGTCTATCGTCCCTTGATTGTTAAGGATGATGTCCACTACGATTATGACATCGGTGATGTTGATGTCTCCGTCGCCGTTGAGGTCTGCATTGGCGGCAATGAAGTCCATCTCAGTAGAATTGAGAATGTGGTTGACCATCATTGCCACATCGGTGATAGTGATGGTACCATCACCGTTGACATCTCCTTTCATGGACGACTGTGCGGCTGATGACATTGCCAAAAATGGTGCCCAAGACGCCATTGTGGCGATGATGCAAATTTTTGCCAGTATTTTTTTCATTTTCATTCAAAACATAGTTTTACGAAATACCCTTGACGGGGTTTCTGGTTAACAATACTATTGGTTAGACTTGTTGATTTTAAGTTGTTGATTTCTTTTTTTCGTATGCTCCCTCATACGATCTATGATGTACAGAATCAATGGAGACACAAAAAAGACGTGGGAGTTTGTTCCTCCGCGCCTATCCCTGATCTCAGGCCTTCGCATTGCCTCTTCCTAAGGATAAGCAACGCAAGCCAGCCCACGTCAAGTGATATTATAAAAGGCTGGTCTTATCAATTTGATAAAAACCACCAGGATATAATACCCCCACGTGGACGCTTCAGTTGCATAACCTCTGTAGGAAGATTCAAAGTTGCGAAGTTTGAGACCACAGATAGTAACGTCCGAAAACGTCCTTTTCGAGACCCGCCATCATGCGGTTGGCATTCCAGCTCGTCTCATTTCCAAGATGTCCGCCCCACCATGCCACAAAAGGTTGGTTTGGTCGGTGCAAATATAGGAAGAATATCTTAACAATGCAATCTTTTAGCGATATATTTTTCAATGCGGGCGAGGACGCCCGCGCCCACATAATAGTCGGCCTGCAATCTCAAAATGAAAATACGGTATAAATAACCTGAGTTCGGGATAAGCGTCAATGTGAAATAGTTTCACGTGAAACATATTTTGTAAATATATTTCACTTAAATAATATTAATTACCTCAAAATATCTTTCTGAATATTTGGAAAATAGGGCTATTATGATTAATTTTGTTGTATAAATAATTCATTAATCATTTAACAATAGCCCTATGTTATCAAGAGACAAAATTACGGAAATTTTCTGTATCGCAGACGATTTTTGCAAGGAATTTGATTCCAATATGAAAGAAATGACCCTCAAGGCCGACGGGAAGAAGC
>JAFWSS010000082.1 GCA_017524385.1 Prevotella sp. | reverse complement strand
GTGAGCAACTTCGGCCGCAGGCCAATGTTGCGATTAAGCGAGTGCAGACCAAGCTTGCTTGGAGTCTGCCGAGCGTGAGCAACTTCGGCCGCAGGCCAATGTTGCGATTAAGCGAGTGCAGACCAAGCTTGCTTGGAGTCTACCGAGCGTGAGCAACTTCGGCTGCAGGCCAATGTTCAATTTTCAATCTTCAATCTTCAATTGCTTAAACCACTTTGGTGGCATAGAATTGGAAGTCGTTGTAAAGGGTGATGAGGAATTGCTCTCTGTTGTTGTCCTTCGGCATGATGCCCAACATCTCGGTGACCTTTTCGGTGAGTTGGTCGATGTAGTATTTGCGTTCTTCTCCAAATTCCAAGTCGAGCACTTTCTCAATGATGCCAATCTGGTGCATGGTCAGTTTGCTGGCTTCAGGGAATGTGGGTTGGAAATTCTGTGAAATGAAGAATAATGAGTTGAAGATGGCAGGTTGGGCGGCTTCGGAAATTTTCACCACGGTGGTACCGGCCGCGAGGTCTCCGATGCGCTGGCTGTTTTTCGAGAATATGATGAATGCGAGCCCTAGAGCACTGTCAATCATCAAAGTAATCCACCGTATGAAAAAAGCACTGATGGAAGGTTTTGTGCCATCGAGGCATACCACCCTGATTTTCACCGCCATTTTCCCCAAAGACTGTCCATTGTTGAAGAGCTCCATCCAGAAGGGATACAAAAGGAGACATAGAAGCATAATGACAAAAAAGAAATACATGAAGTCACTGCTTACGTTTGTTTCGACAACTGTTATTATGGCGGCAATAACAAAAAAACCGACCATGAGGACGAAATAGTCGATAACCCAAGCCACCACACGTTGTAGCACGGTGGCCGCAGTCTGTTGGATTCTTACGTTTTGTCCGGTGATGATGCTGGTTTGTGCCATGAAAAACTATTTTGTTGCAAAATTACATTTTTTTTATTTCTGTTGCTAATATTATAGAAAAAAAATTTATATTTGCACAACATTTATACTACAAGGTGTTTTACCATAAGAACACTCGAAGAATAGACTTATATGAACGAAGCAGTTTTCATACGACGCAACATAGAAAAATGGCGTAGGATGGAGATGATGGAAGGCGATGACGTATTCACAACCCCCGACGATATGGTGAATGCCTACAATGACATCACCTCCGACCTGGCGTTTGCACAGACACACTACCCCGACTCCCCCATCACCTCCTATCTCAACGACATCGCATTGGGGTTGCACCGCGACCTTTATCGACACAAGCACACCACGGCGAAACAGATGCTGCGTTTCTGGACCCATGAGATTCCGCTCGCAGTTTATGATGCCCGCAAGGCGTTGCTCCTCTCTTTTGTCATTTTCGTCTTGTCCACCTTGGTGGGTGTGGTCTCCACCCTTGGCGACCCTGAGTTCCCACGGCTCATCCTCGGAGACGATTATGTGAACATGACAGAGGAAAACATCAGGAACGGAGAGCCGATGGCTGTTTATGCTCAAGGTACGCAGTTGGGGAGTTTTCTGGGCATCACCCTCAACAACGTGTTGGTGTCTTTCAGGGCTTACGCCTATGGGTTGTTCACCAGTTTCGGCACAGGTCTCTTCCTGCTGTTCAACGGTGTGATGTATGGCTCCTTCATGATGTTTTTCATCGGAAGAGGTTTGTTTGTGCAAAGTTTTCTGGCAGTGATGCTCCATGGCACCCTTGAACTTTCGGCGATCGTCATCGCCGGAGGTGCGGGCATCATGCTAGGCAACGGATGGCTGTTCCCTGGCACTTATGGCCGTTTGGAGTCTTTTCTCAGGGCAGGACGTCGCAGCATCAAGGTGTTGGTATCCACCATACCCATCTTCATCACGGCCGGTTTCATAGAGGGCTATTTCACCCGTTACACCCATGCGGGCGACTTGTGGCGTCTGATGGTCATCCTGCTCTCTGCAGCTTTCGTCATCTATTATTATGTTATTTTGCCTGTCAGGCGTCACCGTGAGTCAACAGCTTATGAAGATTTCTCTGTATAAGGAGCGCACAATGTTTGAATGCCTGGAAGCCACTTTTGACTTCCTGCGCGCCAACCGCCGTGTGTGGTTCCGCTCGGCTCTATTGCTCTTCCTCCCTATCTGCGTGGTGGTTTCACTGCTGATGTTCTCCTCAATGGAGAAGGATTCGATGGGCAACAAAGCCTCTTTCTGGTTTGAGAATTTCGACCACATAGAAAACTATTCCACAATCATCTTGTTGGCATGGTATGTGGCCGTCTTTGCGGTTCTGGTCCAGATACATTCCCTATTGCTAGCCAACGAGGAGCGTCCCGATGGTGCAGAAGGGATGACACTCAAGGAGTTGAGACCTATCCTCATACGTACTGCCGCCCGCTCTTGGTATTTGCCTTTATTCTTTGTCCTGGCTTGGTTTCTGAGTAACGAGGCGCCATTTTCAATCATCTTCATAATAGCTGTAATGGTTCCGATGGCGTTGCTCCCAGCCCTACATCTTATTGAAAGACTTAGTCTTATGAATTCAATAGGAAAGGCTCTCACCCGTGGATTCCCCATCTGGTTCAAGTTGGCCTTCAACATCATCTTGGTCTCCTTGCTCGGATTCTATGTCTTCGTAATGTTGTTCCTCCCCACAGGTTTGCTCTCATGGTTAATGGAAACGATTTCCACCTCACAACTCCATGAGTTGGAGAAGCTGTTTGTCACAGCCATGGGGTTTGTGTTCACCGTTTTGGCCTTCTTTGGTTTGTGTGTGGTCCAGTCCATGGTGGTTCTAGTCTGCGCTTATCACTATGGCAGCATGTCCGAGGAGAAGGATGCTTCATCCTTGGAGGGAGAGGTTGCAAATTTTGGAAAATGAAAGGTAGGCTCATATGAAAGAACAACTGATGAATGTGATGCAAAACGACACCTTGGTGGCGAATTTAGCCAAGGATCATGATTACAAGCGGTCGTTGGCGGGTGACAAACTGATGGATGGCAAGTTGATGGATTCAGCAGAGCAAACGATAAATGACGCCGAAAACAGTTTAGAGCAAGCGATTACTGACATCATCGAGACTGTGCCTTGGGAGGTGTGGGTCATCATCCTGTCGATATTGCTCGCCTTTGTCCTTTATCGTTTGTATGCAAGTGGAATGCTGGGTATGGGGTTCTCCTCCGCAAAAGTGAATGTGGACGAGGCCGACAACATCTATGAGATCGACTTTGAGAAGGATACTCAAGAGGCATTGGCAAAGGGCGACTATGCTACTCTTCTGCGCCTGGTCTATCTTCGCACACTGCGCTCTCTCGACGAGGCCGGGCGCATCGTGTGGCGCATCTACAAGACTCCCTCGCAGTATGACGCCGAGATGGGCAAACCCGCTTTCCACCAAATGACACACGAGTTTGTCAAGGTGAGATATGGCAAATATCCCGCCGACAAGGCACTTTACGAACAGATGCTTTCTTGGCAGCGGCAGGTGATGGAAGGAGGTGCCATATGAAAAATGTATGGATGACGGTTGTGGGTATCCTCGCCATAGGGCTGTTGGCGTTGTTCTATTTCACCAAGGAGCGCCATTTCGTCTGGGATGTGGACACGAAGTTCCTACCTGAAGATGACGAACCCTTCGGTTCGCAGTTGTTTGACAAGATGGCTCAGGCCACTCTTCCCAATGGTTACCGTGTCTATGATGGAGATTTCAAGAAGTTACTCGACTCTGACGAGCGGTGTGCACTTCTGCTGCTCTATATGGATTTGAATGACGTGAAAGCCTATTATGAGGCATTGGGACAGTTTGTGGAAAAAGGCAACAAGGTGATGCTCGTATGTGACAGGCAATGGTCTTCGCCGGCACAAGGCACTCCTTTCCAATCAGATGTTAATGGGACATGGTATAACTTTTCACCAGATGTTTTGAAAAAATATCTCACAGGGGAGAGCGAGCCTTCGACGGTGATGATGATGTCGGTGGAAGATAATATGCTCGTTCCAGACGTGTTGTTTGGTCATTTGAATACGATGCCAGAAGGGGCGAAAATGACATCCGTTTCGCGTGACTCCTCGATTCCGGAATATATGTTGGAAAAACCTTCCATAGACAATACCGACTTAAAAATCATAACTGCTTACACTGAAGAGGACGAGGAAGCAGATTCTGCCGTTGAGGCATTACCTTATGGTGAAAAAGAGGATGATAAAATTTACCGTGCCCTTTCCTATGAGATCAAGGTGGGCAAGGGTACTGCTTATGTGGTGGCTGCACCGTTGTTGTTCACCAACTACGGCGTGCTCGACAAGAATATCTCCCGTTACCTTGGTTACCAGATGGGGCAGTTGGCCGACCTCCCCGTGGTGAGGGTTACAGAACACTCGCTGGCAGAATACAACTATGCACACGGTGCCTATCATCCTAGTGACTATAATGATTCCCGGGAGTCATCACCACTCGCCCACTTGCTGAAATACGAACCCCTTCAATGGGCATTGTACACCATGCTGTGTGTCGCTCTCATCTTCATGTTCTTCTCCGCGCGTCACCGCCAGAGGGTGATTCCTGTGATGGGAAAACCCGTCAACCGCAATATGGAGTTTGTGAAACTTTTGGGAACCATCTACTACAGGCGCCACGACAACCATGACCTCTTCCTCAAGAAATACACCTATTTCAAGGAGGAGTTGCGAAGGAAGCAGATGATCGACCTTGAAGACGAGCGGATGCAAGAGAGCAATGCCAGGATGCTCGCCTTGCGCACCAAGACAGAAGAATCGGATATGGTAAACACCCTCAAGTTGCTGAGAGCAATGGCAGATGCGGATGAATTGGGCAACGTGCAGCTGCTGGAATGCATACGAAAGATTGATGACATACTGGCAAGGCTTTAGTATTTAGACTTTAGACTTTAGTCGTTCTCCGCAGGCAGCGGCTTTGCCGCAGCCCCAAAAGTTAGAAAAGACAGAAAAAACCATATAAAAAGACATATATAAGATGGAAGAAACCCAATTTCAACGCCTCGACTTGACGGCGTTCTCGGAGAAGATCCAGCTGGTGCGACAGCAGATAGGCACTGTCGTTGTGGGGCAGGACGAGGCAGTCACCATGCTCCTTACAGCCATCCTTGCCGATGGCCATGTGTTGCTCGAGGGTGTACCCGGTGTTGCAAAGACCTTGCTTGCCCGGCTCATCGCCAAACTCATCGATGCCAAGTTCAGCCGCTTGCAGTTCACGCCCGACCTGATGCCAGCCGATGTCCTTGGCACCTCTGTGTTCAACGTGAAAGAGTCGGAGTTTGAGTTCCACCAAGGTCCTGTTTTTGCCGACCTGGTGCTTGTGGATGAGGTCAACCGAGCCCCAGCGAAGACGCAGGCTGCACTCTTCGAGGTGATGGAGGAGCGTCAGGCCACCATCGACGGTGTCACCTATCCCATGGGCGACCTTTTCACCGTCCTCGCCACACAAAACCCCGTGGAGCAAGAGGGCACCTACAAGTTGCCTGAGGCACAGCTCGACCGCTTCCTTATGAAGGTAGTCATCTCCTACCCCACGCCCGAACTGGAGGTGTTGGTGCTCAAGCGTCATCATGAGAATATGAGACTGGTGAAACTGGACAGCATCACACCTGTGCTGACACATGACGAACTTCTTCAGTTCCGTTCTCTCTTGTCGAAAGTGATGGTGGAGGAAAGCCTTCTGAAATACATCGTCGAGGTGGTGCAGTTGACACGCAACACCAAGGCTGTGTATCTGGGTGCATCTCCCAGGGCCGGTGTCGCAATGTTGCAAGCCTCTAAGGCACTTGCACTGCTTCAGGGTCGCGACTTCGTCACACCAGAAGACATCAAGCGGGTGGCTCCATCTGTGCTCCGCCATCGCCTCATCCTCTCTGCCGAGGCCGAAATGGAGGGATACAACGCACCACGCATTGTGGAAACGTTGATCAACCAAGTGGAAGTCCCGAAGTAGTCAAGAATTCTTTTTATCACGAATTGGAGAATTAGAGAATTATCAGCGGAGTGAAAAAGCATTAAAAAGACACTAAAAAGGCACCGAAAAGGCATTAAAAAGGCATTAAAAGTGAACATATGTCCCTTTAACTCCCCTTGTTAATTATAAATTATTAATTATTAATTATTTAACCCTCCTCTTTAACTCCTCTTTAACAACAGAATAAAATGTTTCTGACGCATAGATTTTACTGGGCGATGGGGTTGGTTGCCTTGGTGATGGCTTCCGGCGTGTTGTTTGAACCACTGCTCACGGTGGGGAAGTGGCTGCTTATGGCTCTCTTCCTGGTCGTGGTGCTCGACGCGCTCGTGGTCTATGTCAGAGTGCGTATGGCAGCCCGGCGCGACTGCCCCACAAGGTTCTCCCTGGGAGATGAAAACGAGTTGTCCATCGTAGTGGCCAATCGCTCGCCGTTAAGTCTCGCCATGGAGGTTGTCGATGAGCTGCCGTTCCAATTCCAAAAAAGAGACTTCTCCATCAAGGGGAAAGTCGAACCCAACGAAAGCAAGACCTTCACCTACACACTACGGCCAACGGAGCGTGGCGTATATGCCTTCGGACGTGTCTTGCTCTTCGTCTCCACAAGGTTGGGAATGGTGCAGAGACGCATCATAACTGCAGAACCATTCAACGTGAAAGTCTATCCCTCCTACCTGATGTTGAGGAAATATGAGTTGATGGCTCTCTCCAACAATTTCTCTGAGATGGGAATCAAGCGTATCCGTAGAGCGGGCAACAACACCGAGTTTGAGCAGATCAGGGACTACGTGCAGGGCGACGACTACCGTACCATCAATTGGAAGGCGAGTGCCCGTAGGAACCACCTGATGGTGAACGCCTACCAGGACGAGCGCTCTCAGCAGATTTTCTCCGTCATCGACAAGGGAAGGCTGATGCAGCAGGCATTCAATGGCATGACGCTCCTCGACCACTCCATCAATGCGGCTCTGGTGCTCTCTTATGTCGCCATCAACAAGCAGGACAAGGCTGGCCTCATCACCTTTGCTGACAAGTTCGACACCTTCGTTCCCGCAGACAGGAAAAACACGCAGATGCAACTGATCCTAGAGAGTCTCTACCACCAACAGACCCTTTTCGGTGAGTCGGACTATTCCATGCTCTGCCCCAATGTCAACCGTTTGGTGGGAAGAAGAAGTTTCATGATGCTATATACCAACTTCACCGATTTCGGTAGTCTAGAGCGGCAACTGCCTTACTTCAAGCTGCTCAACACCTACCACCGCTTGCTCGTGGTGTTTTTCGAGGATGTAGAACTGAATGAGTTCACACGCACCCCTTCGGAATCCATGGAGGACACCTACCAGCATGTCGTGGCCGAAAAACTCATTTATGAGCGCAGGCTCATCGCCAACACCCTTATGCAGAATGGCATCTACTGCCTCCTCACCACTCCCCACAAACTCTCCGTGGATGTCATCAACAAGTACATGGAGATGAAGTCACGGCAATTGTTGGGATGAGGCTTTATGGGAGAAGTTAGAGACAATTGTCTTTTATGGGAGAAGTTAGAGAAGTTAAAGGAGTAAGGTGTCCAATTTGTAAACTGTTCTTTCATAAAGATTCCGTTTCGCTTTTTATGCCAAGAGGTCTTGTCCAACAGTCGGTGCGCATATCCCCTCCCCTCGAGGGGAGGGGCTGGGGTGGGGTCTTTGATTAAAAGTTGATACAACAAATTGAACATCCTATTAAAGTAGTCATCGCTTCGCTCGAAGTTAGAGACGAAAGTCTGTGTGTGATGAATTCTCAGAACAAATGTCTTTAACTTCTAAAACCAAAGGCGGCTCCAATGATTGGAGCCGCCTTTGGCATAAGTTGCTGTGGTCTTTTATTCCCACACGGATTTTTGTGAGCCCAAAGCATCTTCTTGTTTGTCGTCGAATTCCACTTCGTTTCCGAGTTGCTCATTTCCGTGGCTATCTACGACAGGCAGGGTTTGCATCAGTTCAGGGCTCTTTGTGATAACTTTCGTAATCGGTTGAATGTACTTCATTTTTTTCTCCTTAAATTTTTTATTATTTGATGATTACTTTCTTTCCGTTCATGATGTAAACGCCCTTCTGGAGCTGGCCGTTGACACGCATACCAGAGATGGTGTAAACCTCATTGCCGTTCTCCGTGTCGATGGCAGCATTGTCGATGCCGTCGGCCTCGTTGAAGAGGAGGTAGAAGTCGGCATTCGAACCATCTGATTTCTTCTCCACTCTCAAGAAAGCCTTGTGGGCACCATTGACGATTCTTTCACCACCTTCTTCATAAAGATAGAAGCCCACTTTGCCAGCAGTGTTGGTAGAGAGCATATAGAACTTGTAGCCATCCTCTTCAAATGTGGTTTCCTCGTCGCTGCCTTCTAATAAGTTTTCGCCAACATAATTTGCCTCTGGCAAAATATTGAATTTGTAAGTGCCGGCGGGACCGTTGAGGATGACACCCGTTCCGGCAGGGATAACATCGCTCAATTCTGTCAGCGTGACGATGTTCCCATCGATGGCAGATACGATATGTGCAGTAACACCTTCAGGAATGGCGAGGTTCAGGTCTTCATAATACAAGGTGGCCCATCCCACATCCGTGATTTCAACCTCTATTGGTTCAGGATAATAAGTGAGTGTGAAGTTGTTGAACAACACCCAGCAGTCCCAAACGTAATTTGACTTGTTGATGGTGATGTCGAGTTTGCCATCATCGCCCACATAGACGTAGAGTTCGTTGAGATACTTGCCATCAGCGAATTTGGCTATAGCTTCACCTGGGCTGTTGGGATTATAATTGTTTCCATTTCTTTCTACTGCATCAAACCAGTTTGCGAACCGTACCTGCTCGCCATTGGCGGCCATATAAGTGCTGACAAGGTTGTAACCCTGTTCTCCCAGACTATACGCTGCGCCGTTGTTAGTTCTTCTTTCGAATCCATTTACGGTGAGTTTGTAGATTCCTGACGGAAGGTCTGAGACTGTCTGCGACCAAGAACCTGTTGCATTCCATGCCTCGCAGAAATTATTGCCATAAGCTGGCTGACCATCTTGATTCCTTACCTTAGAGAAAGTCCAGTCTCCAACATTTCCACTGAATGTGGCGGTGCCGATCTTGTCTGTCATATCGACAGCATCCAATGTAGCGACATAGGTGTCCAAGTCCTCTTCGCTCTTGCCGGCAGCTGTCATCACAGAAGCCTTGTTGGCCGTTGGATATGCATCTACGATGGCATCATGTTCTTCTTTGCTCATCAAAGTCCATACGGTGGCGAGGGATGCGTCATCAGTGGTATGTACATATTCTCCCAATGTTCCAAGCTCATGGGTGGCGTAAACAGTTCCGTCTGCCTTGAGCAGTTTATAACCATTGGAGGTTTCCTCAAACTTCCAACCAGTGGAGGCATTGTCTGTAAATATTCCACCATCGCCTGTGATGAAGAGATACACGCCCAGCCAATCGATGAACTCTATGCTTCCTGCTCCATCGGCACCGTTTTTCCAGTTGAATGGCACGCCATATTTGTCGGCTACAGCTTCTGTACCCCAGGCACCACCTCTGGCAAGGAACAATTCTGCGTTGGAGTCATAGAGGTAATAGAGACCATCGGCAATGAGCGGCGTGTTGAAGGAAATGGCAATCTCCTCGTTTTCTGCTTGTCCTTCAAACCCGATTGCGCCGGCGGGCAAAGTCAGGGTATAGACAGCAGCATTTTCGAGTTGCACGTCGGAGAATGTAGCTGTCAGCTTGTTCCCGTCTAATGTCAATGCACCTTCAGCCACCAATGTCTCCCCATTCTTCAGAGCAGCTTTTGCGCTACCAAGAAGAGCAAAGGTGGCATTGGGGTCGTCGGTGAATGGATTAAAAGTGATCTCCCATGTGGACAGAGTATTCACATAATCACCGTCTTTGATGCTTAATGATGGTTCTCCCAATGTATATGTATAACTCAGTGGTGAGAAGGCAAGTGTTTGTGCTGAAGAAGACTTGAAATAATAAGTCCCGGCAGTAAGTGTCATGGGAGAGGTGAATTGGTCATTCACATTGTTGGCTTGGGAGAGGACAATGGTGCCATCCACCGTATATACCACATTGCTCAAGCTTGAACCTGCTTCAATGCTGTATTCCCCGTTGGTTGGGATTTGCACGGCATACCACGTGTCTGCCAGTGCTTGGTCACCACTGGTGAAGTCTTTCGCGACAACGGATATGGTAGGTTCGCCACAGAAATATAGTTTGAAGTTGTCAAAGTGCACCCAGTTGGCTGTTCCCTCGGCCGTCTTTCCAGCAGTGATGGTGAGGGGCTCGCCTTCTCCTATAATACAAATCAACTCATAGTCTTTGTCGGCAGTCCAGTTTGCGGTTTGGTCATTCAGACTGACATAAGTGCCATTGCCACCTAAGTTGGCAGTCAGTTTGTAATAACCTTGCGGCAGGTTGGTCAATGTTTGGCTCATGCTGCCTTCTGGAAGTGCGCCGGATGCTTGTGGTTGCCATTTCTCTGCATACCAACCACCAACTTTGAAACCTTGATCGTTTTTTTGCGTGCCGAAATACCCTTGAGGAGACATCGTCCATCCCGTCATGTCACGATATTCGAATCCAGGGTTGGTAATGTAACCCGTCACATCGAATGGTGCTTCCAAACTTGCAGGCAGGTCATTGTTGATGAGTTCGAATTGACCAACGATGCACCAGGAACGCGCTTCGTCAAAGGTGCCATCAACGCCAATTTCAATAGTGGTGCCGTCTGCATCAATAGTGAAATCAATCGTGTTGCGGTACATCTTGGAGTCGAAAACGTTTGCTCCTTCTGATTGAGAGTTGGCATAGCCGGCAGCTGGAATGCTTCGTAGCGTTTTCAGCAGTATGTTGTTTTCTCCTGCTCTCAGATATGCCAATGATTTGTTGTTATGTTCATCATCATTTATATCTCCTTGACGGAAAAAAGAATAGTTCACCAAAGTATAGTTACCCTTTGGTAGGGTAATGCTCTGCTTCATGGAAAAAGCAGTTTGATAAAGGTCCCCCCAACCAGCATATGCTTCAGAAGCCCATCCTGCAGTGTTATTTCCTTTAACAGAATTTGAGAACGCATCGGCAGGAGCATTGGGATTATCAGATTTAACAAAACTTGTTGTCCAGCCGCTTGTTCCGTCAGACAGCGTTGCATTCGTGATGTACTGCGAGGTGACATCTCGCTGCGCAAATGCAGCCAAGCCCGTGAAGAGGGCAATGACTGCCAAGGTTAGTAGTCTTAATTTTTTCATAAAATAAGGTATAAAATAAATAATAGTTATAACTGAATGCAAAAATACAACTTTTTTTTTAAAACCTCCTTTTTTTGCTCGAATTATTTATAATTTTTTGGCTGAGGTGTGTAAAGAGGATTCAGCTACCCGCATCCGGTTTCTTGATTTATGTCAAGTAATTGTAGTTTTTACACTTTTTCTTTTCAAAACGTTTGGAGGTTTGGTCAAAAGTCATTACCTTTGCAACGTGTTTTTCATAGTATTAGATTTAAGGTTAACAAAGGTTGGAGTACAGCGGTACTCCTTTTTTTGTTTCCTGTGATTTCATCGTCTTCTTAGACTTTCCATATATTCTGTATTTTTCCAGCCTTTCTTGTTTTTCTGTATTTTCAATTTTTCCAAGAGAAAAATCTTAAAAAATGTTGCGAAAATATAAAATAATTGTTATCTTTGCACGTTATATGTTCAAGCCTAGTTTGGAAAGCTGTGATTATTTGTCATTTTTTAACATTGCGAGATAATTCAAAACATTGCGAGATAATTCAAAACATTAAAAAATAGAAGTTTATGAAGAAGTATTTAGCAGAATTGGTGGGAACATTCGTCCTCACTTTCTTGGGATGTGGAGCAGCCGTAGCCTTGGGATGCGATGTTTCTTCCCCGGCAACAGTAGTAGGCACGGCGATGGCTTTCGGTCTTTCAGTGGTTGCCATGGCCTATACCATTGGCGGCATCTCAGGATGCCACATCAATCCCGCCATCACATTGGGCGTTTTCCTATGTGGAAGGATGAGGAAAAAAGATTGCTTGATGTATATGATATCCCAGGTGATTGGTGCTATTTTGGCTGCAGCGTTGCTATTGGGCATCGTTGTGACATCAAACCCCACAGTGCTTCACGGCCTCGGAGCCAACACCTGTGCTTTCGACGTCACCAATGGTTTGATTGTTGAAATCGTTCTCACCACTCTTTTCGTGCTTGTAGTGCTTGGTGCGACATCAAAGACCAACGGCGCCACCAACAACATCGCCGGCATAGCCATCGGCCTTGCCCTCATCTTGATTCACCTTGTGGGCATACGCTTCACCGGAACGTCAGTCAATCCAGCCCGCTCCATCGGCCCCGCCATTTTCACCGGTGGCCAAGCGCTTTCGGAATTGTGGGTTTTCATCGTAGGGCCACTCATTGGAGGCGCCATTGCCTCACTCATCTGGAGGGCTATAGATACAGATACAGAGGATTAATTTTTCAAGACTTTTTATAGACGCGCAGCGGTTTTCCGATACGGAAAACCGCTGTGTCTTTTCTAGGCATTTGAAGCCCCTTTTTCCACGAATCATCCATTAAGTAAAAGTTAAAAAATAACTTGGTACTATTTTAACATATAATTACCATACAATTAATCATAAATTCTTGTGCGTCAGATTTTTTGGTCAATTCTTGGACGAGCCAAGCGGCAGAGTCGAGCGCGTGTTCTTTATTATGAAAAAAAAAAAGCAACGACAATCCTCTGTGAAAGGTTGATTCTTTCCACAAATTGCAATGTGAATTTAGCAAATCAGGATGAAACAAGTCTATTGGATGCAAAGCATGAGGTCTTAATAGGTTAAAGACAACAAAAAAAACGCCCAAATGCTTTGCATTGCCAATTAAAAATGCTAATTTTGCAAAACAATAGCAACCAATCATTTATTTATAACATTTCAGTCAAATTTATGGTAGACTACAAATCTTTGGGCCTTGTGAACACTCGTGATATGTTCGCACGTGCCATCAACGGAGGCTATGCCATCCCCGCATTCAATTTCAACAACATGGAGCAGTTGCAAGCCATCATCAAGGCAGCCAGCGACTACAAGAGCCCTGTCATCCTTCAGGTGTCTAAAGGTGCACGCAACTACGCCAACCAGACATTGCTCAAATACATGGCACAAGGTGCCGTGGAATATGCCAAGGAACTAGGTTGCCACCATCCTGAAATCGCCTTGCACCTCGACCATGGCGACAGCTTCGAGACCTGCAAGAGCTGTGTCGACTTCGGTTTCTCTTCCGTTATGATCGACGGTTCCTCCCTGCCTTACGAGGAGAACATCGCACTCACCAAGAAAGTGGTGGAGTATGCTCACCAGTTCGACGTCACCGTAGAAGGTGAGCTCGGCGTCCTCGCCGGCGTGGAAGACGAGGTTGCGGCAGCAGAGAGCCACTACACCAAACCAGAAGAGGTCATCGACTTCGTGAGCCGTACAGGTGTCGACTCCCTCGCCATCTCCATCGGCACATCCCATGGTGCATACAAGTTCACCCCCGAGCAGTGCACCCGCGACCCGAAAACCGGCAAGCTCGTACCTCCTCCACTGGCCTTCGACGTGCTCGACGCCATCATGGTGAAACTCCCCGGTTTCCCCATCGTCCTCCACGGCTCCTCGTCGGTACCACAGGAGTATGTCGACATCATCAACGAGTATGGCGGCAAGCTGCCCGATGCAGTAGGCATCCCCGAGGAGCAACTCCGCAAGGCTTCCGCCAGCGCCGTCTGCAAGATCAACATCGACTCCGACTCCCGCCTTGCCTTCACCGCCGCCGTGCGCAAGGTCCTCGCCACCAAGCCCGGTGAGTTCGACCCACGCAAGTACTGCGGTCCCGCTCGCGACGAAATGGAGAAGATGTACAAGCACAAGATCAAGGAAGTTCTCGGCTCCGACAACAAGCTTGCACAACTCGACTAATCCCAGCTCGGCTAAAACTGCATACATACACACAGTGAGACAGCGGCGGGAGCATCTGCCCTTCGGGGGTGGACTCCCGCCTTTTTCAACTACCAACCCACGAGCAAGATGAAAAAACTATTTTACATATTGATGATGGCATTCCTTCCCATGGTTGCATCGGCGCAAGACCCGTTTTTTTACATTTACCTCTGCATCGGACAGTCGAACATGGTGGGTCAGGGCACCATCTCGCCCGAGGATTGCAACATCGAGGAAGGCGTGCTCAGCCTGTCGGCTGTCGACGGCCCAGACGGACGCCGCGTAGGCGAGTGGCGCAAGGCCGTCCCCCCGCTGTGCAGGGCCAACACCGGTCTCTCTCCGGTGGACTATTTCCTTCGTGTGCTGCGTAAGAACCATCCTCTCAACGTCAAAATCGGCGTGGTGCATGTTGCTGTCGATGGATGCGCCATCGACCTATTCGACAAGGATGCCTGCAAAGACTACATTGCCAACGTGAAGGAAGACTGGATGCGCGACGAAATAGCAGCATACGGTAACAATCCCTACCAGCGGCTTGTCGACATGGCAAGGAAGGCACAAAAGGAAGGGGTCATCAGGGGTATTCTCCTCCATCAAGGGGAGACCGATGCTTATAACGACCAATGGTTGGAGAAAGTGAAGAAAATATACAACAACCTGATGGCAGACCTCAATCTTGACCCTACGAAGGTGCCGCTCATAGCCGGAGAGGTGGTTGGCGACGACCAGCATGGCGTATGTGCACATGCCAACCCCACCATCAACCGTCTGCCGACGTTCATTCCCAACTCCTACGTGGTGTCATCGGAAGGTTGCGAGGCAGGCCCCGACCATGTGCATTTCTCTGCAGAAGGATACCGCACGCTTGGGAAGCGCTATGGCATCAAGATGCTGCAAACCATGGGGTTCAAGGAACTAGGCGAGGGAAAGGATTTGTCGCTCACCCCCACCGTGTCGGCAACGACGGTGACCCCCATCGACGTGGATGCTTCCATCGACTCCAACGGGATGCTGCACGGAAAAGCCACCAAACCCATCACGAAGATTGAATATGTGAGTTTCTCGGGAAAAGTACTCAAAACACTCAACATATCTGGAGAGACCTCCGTTGACCTGGACACGAAACTCTTCCCTGAGGAAAAGCGCCTTGTCATCGTCTTCTACGACACCGACGGCGCCTCTGTCTCACTGGAAATCACGAGATAATTTTTTTGAAAATTGAAGAAGATTGAAGATTGAAAATTGGCCTTTTGGTCGCAAAAAGACATTGGGGCGGGTATAACACCCGCCCCAAATTTGTCTAGATTTTTTCAATTTTCAATAATGAGACTTTTTAAAGTGGACTCAATTGTAATAAAATCTGCCCGAATGGCAATTTTCAATCTTCAATTTTCAATTTTCAATCTTCCTCAATCTTCTTCAATCTTTTCCAGAGTCATGAAGGCTTTGGGCAGGAAGTCAATCAAGTCGCTGGCCATGAGGCTCTCCTTCCCTTTCTCCTTCGCAGCAAGGTCGCCGGCAAGACCATGGAGATACATACCCAGTTGGCAAGCCTCTCGCTGGTGATACCCCCTTGCAAGCAGGCCTGTGATGATGCCCGTGAGCACGTCGCCAGAACCGGCAGTAGCCATGCCGGAATTGCCAGTGGAGTTGAAGACCACCCTTCCTTCAGGAAGACAAAGAGCAGTGTAATGCCCTTTTAGAATGATGAAGACCTGCAGCCTCACAGCCATGTCCACCGCCTTCATCAACCGCTCATAGTCATCGCTGCTTCTTGTCTCGCAGAGTCTGTCGAACTCCTTTGGGTGCGGTGTGAGGATCAATCCCTTAGGAAGTTGCTGCAACCATGTCTTGTGGCTACCAAGTATGTTAATGGCGTCGGCGTCTGCCACGATGGGTGCTTGTGTGCGGCGCAGTTGTGCGCTCAAGGCAATGGCAGTGTTCTCCACCTGCCCCAGCCCCGGACCAATGCCGAGAGCATCGTAATGCTCAGCCGGCACGGCATCAGAGAAGAAAGCATCCTCATAGTCCACTTCCAAAACCGCTTCCGGCACGGCCATCTGCATGATGTCGCAATTTTTCTTCGGTGTATGGACGGTAAGTTTTCCCGCACCTGAGCGCAAGCATGCGCGCGCCGCAAGAACAGCCGCTCCCGCCATGCCATAACTGCCGGCGATGAGTAGTGCGTGGCCCATCAATCCCTTGTGCACGAAGTCGTTACGAGGCATCAGCATAGCTTTCACGTCCCTGGCCTCCAGCATCGTGTAATTGGAATGAGTCTTCTGCATATATTCCTTGGACAATCTGATGTCGAGCACCTTGAGGCGGCCGATGTATTGTTGGATGTCGGAGAAGAGGAAACACAACTTCTTCATCTGGAGCGTCAGTGTCACGTCGGCACGTATGATGCTCGAATGTGAATTGTATGTATTGCTCTCCGCCATCAAGCCCGATGGCATGTCTATGCTGATGACCTTGCAAGGAGACTGGTTGATGTATTTCACCAACGAGGGGAAGCCACCCTCCAAAGGTTTGACAAGCCCAGTTCCGAAAAGCCCGTCGATTACCACTGTGTTGGCTGTGAGTTGTGGTGGATCAAACTCCTTCGTCACTTCCGTGAAATTCTTGAGGCGCTTGCAATCCATGGCACGCTGCTTGTTCTCCATGCAGTCGTCCGACAACTTGTTGTTGATGTTGAACAGATAGGTAGACACGTTGTAGCCACGGTCTGCAAGCATTCGGGAGACGGCAAGTGCGTCACCTCCGTTGTTGCCAGGACCGGCGAAGACAACGATGGGCGTGCTGATACTGCACTCGTCGATGACAGCCAGCGTCAGCGCCTTGGCCGCACGCTCCATAAGGTCAATCGACTTGATGGGCTCATTTTCAATGGTATATTTGTCGAGCTCCTTGATTTGTGTACTTGTAAAAATCTTCATACGTAGCATGGTTACGAAAAATCGAGAGCAAAATTACAAAAATATTATCAACTCATGACCTTTCTTTTCCATATTTTTATTAAATTTGCTGCAAATTCCAAAAACACAGTTATGGACACCATTCAAGTACTAGACAAAAAATTCCGCATTTCCATCCCGGAAGAGGAGGTGTTGAAACGCGTAGAAGCCGTTGCAGAGCAAATCAACCATGACATGGCTGGGAAGAACCCCATCTTCATCGCAGTCCTGAACGGCTCGTTCATCTTTGCAGCAGACCTTATGAGAAGAATCACCATACCTTGTGAGATCTCGTTTGTCAAACTCGCTTCATACCAAGGGACCACCTCCACAGGAAAGGTAAAGGAAGTTTTAGGCATCAACGAGTCGCTCGCCGGCAGGACGGTCATCATCCTCGAGGACATCGTAGAGACAGGACTCACCATCAAACGCATGATGGAGACACTCGGAACACGAAACCCGGAGTCAATACACGTATGCACGTTGCTGCTCAAGCCGCAAAGGCTGGAGGTGGACATCGATGTCAAATATGTGGCCTTGCGCATTCCCAACGACTTCATCTTAGGATACGGCCTCGACTACAACCAGCAGGGAAGGGGCTTGAAAGACATCTACACCCTCGTTCCAGAAGAAGAACAAACACCAACAAACACAAATATGAGAAACATTGTCATTTTCGGTGCGCCCGGTTCGGGAAAAGGCACCCAGAGCGATTTGCTCATCGAGAAATATGGATTCAACCACATCTCCACCGGCGATGTGTTGAGAGGCGAAATCAAAAACGGCACCGAACTGGGAAAGGTGGCCAAGCAGTATATCGACGATGGCATGCTCGTGCCCGACACGCTCATCGTGGACATGCTTGCCAAAGAGTATGACACCTATGGTGCACAGCACAAGGGCGTCATTTTCGACGGTTTCCCACGCACCGTCAACCAGGCCGAGGAGCTGAAGAAGATGCTTGCCAAGAGAGGTCACAAGGTGGCTGCCATGGTGGAGCTCAGCGTCCCTGAGGAGGAACTGATGACGCGACTTCTCAAAAGGGGTCAGGAGAGCGGCAGGAGCGATGACAACGAGGAAACCATCAAGAAGCGCCTCAACGTCTACCACGACCAGACATCCCCCCTCATCGAATGGTATGAGAAGGAAGGCATACGCCATCAAATCAACGGACTGGGTGAACTCGACCGCATCTTCGCCGACATCTGCAAGGTGATAGACGAACTATAACCCCCGGCCCACCCTGGCAACGAGGAAGAAAGTATCACAATCCCGATGGAAAACAAATACATGAAGCAATTTCCCGACCTGATGTCGGGAAAGAAGGTGATGTATGTGCATGGCTTCGGTTCTTCCGCCCAAACCGGCACCGTGGAACGCTTGCGCAAAGTGATGTGCAACGCCACGGTCATCGCGGAGGACATGCCACTGCACCCTCAAGAGGCGCTCGACTTGCTCCACCGCCTATGCGAAGAGGAGCAGCCCGACCTCATCATAGGCACGTCGATGGGAGGCATGTACACCGAGCAACTCTACGGCTACGACCGCATCGTCATCAATCCAGCCTTCTGCATCGCAGACACCATGCAGCAGCACGGTCTCACAGGCGCTCAAACCTATTTCAACCCTCGCAAGGATGGTGTACAGAAATTCTTCGTCGACAACAACATAGTGAAGGAATACCGTCTCGTCTCAGAGCAACGCTTCAGTGGTGTGAACGATGAGGAACGCAAGCGTGTGTGGGGTCTTTTCGGCGATGCCGACACCACCGTCAACACCTGGGACCTCTTCCTCGAGCACTACCCCACCGCCATACATTTCCACGGCGAGCACCGTGTGGACGACCGCTCCTACATGCACGCCGTGATGCCTGTCATCAGGTGGATAGACGACCTTCAGGAAGGCCGGCAGCGTCCCGTGGTATTCATCACGGCCGACAGCGTCACCGACCGGCTCGGGCAGCCTCGAAGCAGTTCGCAAAAGACCTTCCGCCAACTCTTGGAATCCTACAACGTGTATTTCGTGGCTCCCGCCGACTTCAACGACCGCCCGGCGATGGCAGAAACCCTCACCTGGCTCGAACAGCAGTTCGACGCCCCCACCTACAACCACGTCGTCTTCACCAACGACAAGCAGCTGCTCATAGGCGACTATCTCATCGACACCTCCACCAACGAGCAATTCCTGGGAACGGTCATCCCCATCGGAAGCGACGCCTTCAAGACATGGGATGAAATCGCAGAGTATTTCAGTCGCCTCGGAGGGCAATGACAAACAATCATAGGAGGTCATAGGACAAGGATTCCCATGACCTCCTATTTTCTCCTAAAAGCTCCTATTTTCTCCTAAAGCCACCTATTCTTCCACTTCCAAGGCCAGCACGCCCTCCTTGACAGCCAGGGTGACGGAGCCTCCGTTCTTGAGTCTGCCGAAGAGAATCTCACGCATGAGCAGCGGTTTCAGGTCGTGGGCGATGACCCTGTCGATTTCGCGCCCGCCATACTCTCTCGTGAATCCCTTGGTGAGCAGCATCTCGCGGGCATCGCTGCCAAGTATCATCGTGACCTTTCTGGCAGCCAGTTTCACGTCAAGTTCCCTGAGTTTCTTGTCGAGAATCATCGAAGCCATGGTGCGATCCATATCGTTGAACACCACTGTTGCGGAGAGTCGGTTGATGAACTCCGGTTTGAAGGTTCTCTTCACCTGCCTCATCATCGCCTCACCCGCCGGCACCCTGTCGCCGAATCCCACGGAAGCCTGTGCGGCATACTGTGCCCCGGCGTTGGATGTCATGATGAGCACCACGTTGCGGAAGTCGGCCTTGCGCCCCTTGTTGTCGGTCAATTTGGCGTAGTCCATCACCTGAAGCAGGATGTTGTAGATGTCCGGGTGCGCCTTCTCTATCTCGTCGAGCAGCAACACGCAGTTGGGTGTCTTTCGGATGGCATCGGTGAGCAATCCGCCATCCTCGTATCCCACATAGCCTGCCGGCGAGCCAATGAGTTTCGCCACGGTGTGTTTCTCCGTGTATTCACTCATATCAAACCTGACCAACTGCACCCCCATCTCACGTGCAAGCACCTTGGCCACCTCCGTCTTTCCCACTCCCGTAGGTCCCACGAAGAGCAGCGAAGCCAAAGGTTTGTCATCCTCCAGAAGGCCGGCCTTGGCCATCTGTATGGCTTCCACCACCTGGCGCACCGCCTCGTCCTGCCCATAGATGCTGGCGCTGACACGCTCGAGCAGCGTCTCCAGGTTCGCCGTGTCGTCGTCCTTCATCGCCATGGCATCCACCTTGCACACCTTCGCCAGGATGTCGGCAATGAGAGCCTTGTCCACCACATTGCTCCCCTCCACAGGATGCAGTTCACGATAAGCCCCGGCCTCGTCGATGAGATCGATGGCCTTGTCGGGCAGGAATCGGTCGTTGACATGCTTCGCGCTGGCATTGACAGCATATTCTATGGTATCATCAGGATATTTGACATGGTGGAACTCCTCGTATTTCGGCCTCAGCCCCTTGAGGATGCGGACGGTTTCCTCGACCGAAGGCTCGTTGATGTCGATTTGCTGGAACCTCCTGACAATGCCCCTGCTTCTGGAGAAATAGCGGTTGTATTCCTCGTAAGTGGTGGAGCCGATGAAGCGGATGTCGCCCCCCTCGAGATAGGGTTTGAGCATGTTGGAAGCGTCCATCGACCCGTCGCCGGTGCGTCCTGCCCCCACGAGATTGTGTATCTCGTCGATATAGACGATGGCGTTGCCCTCGCGCTTCACCCCCTCCATGATGGTTTTGATGCGTTTCTCGAAGTCGCCCCTGAACTGCGTCCCTGCGAGCAGGTTGCCCAAGTCGAGTTGGTAGATGCGGCTGTTTCTCAAACGCTGCGGCACCTTCCCCTCAACGATGCGGGCGGCCAGTCCGATGACAAGGGCCGTCTTGCCCACACCCGGTTCACCGACATGGAGCGGGTTGTTCTTCTCCTTGCGGCAAAGCACCTGGATGGTGCGCTCCAGCTCCTCCTCTCGTCCTATGAGAGGGTTGTAGGCCGACACATTGTCGTTGAGACAGACCACCTGGGTGCGCCACGCCTCCTCCTCACGCTCCTCTCCATCTGCCGCCATCGCGTCATGCTCCTCATATTGAGAGACGAGTATGCTGAGGAAATTGGGTGTGTCGCCATCCACGGTGAGAGTCAGCAAGTAACAGGCTTGCGAGTCGGAGAGACGAAGCATCGCACTCACCATATGCGTCACATCCACACGCTCAGCAGAAGAAGACTCCACTTGCCGGTTGGCATCCAGGAGCATCTGCTCCATCTGCTGCGACATGTTGATGGTTGGAGCGCCGTCGCCCAAGTCGGGCATTCGCTCCAAGCTGTTGAGGTATTCAAGCAACTTGCTTGATAGTTCTTTCGTGCTTTCTGTGAAACACTCCAAAGCCTCTTGGAACGGTCTCTGCCCCATGAGTGCAAAGAGGAGATGCTCGGGAGTGACAAACTGGTGCCTGTTGTCGGCAGCGATGCTCCAGGCGTCTTGAAGCGCCTTATGTGCGTTATTGGTGAAAGTGATTTGTGGCATTTTTATTCAGGAACGATGGTGATACGCAAAGGAAAGCCTTCATCACGGGCCATCTGCGTGGCAAGCCGCATCTTCGATACCGCCATATCATAACTATACACCCCAACCAATCCCTTGTCGCTATGGTGCACGTTGAGCATGATGGTTTGTGCCTCGGCCTCGCTTTTGAAAAAGACCACTTTCAAAATTTTCACCACAAAGTCCATCGTGGTGAAGTCATCATTGTGGATATAAACCTTGTAGCGACGCGGCTCGCGCAAACCTGTGCGCTGGCGCTCTTTTACTGAAGACTGTTCCTTTGCCATGATATTGCAAAGGTAATGCTTTGGAGGCAAAAGACAAAATAAATATTTGAGAAGTTGGAGAAGTTGGAGAAGTTTTTTAGAAGTTAAAGAAGTTAGAGAAGTTAGAGAAGTTAAAGACATATGTTCTGCGATCTAATTCATCATATACGAACCATTGTCTCTAACTTCGAGCGAAGCGATAACTTCTTTAACTTCTATAACTTCTTACATAAAAGGAGTATTGTCTCTAACTTCGAGCGAAGCGATAACTTCTTTAACTTCTCTAACTTCTTACATAAAAGGAGTATCGTTCGACATCTTCGTTACTTCACAAAAGACCACTTCGGGTAGGGACAAAAAAAATGGGGCTCCGCCGAGTCCCTACCTTGTTAACCTTAAATCTAATACTATGAAAAACACGATGCAAAGGTAAGGACATTTTCCCATATTTCCAAGAGGCAGGAAGAATGATTGTAAAAAATACCCTTTTTCTTGATTTATGTCAAGAGAGTGCAAAATTTTCAAGGCCCTTAAAGACCTCAAGGGTTATCTTCTTCCCCTGCCTTATATCCTCCTCTTAGCAAATAGAGATACTCGTCGTATGAGATGTATCTTCCTCCCATGGTCTCGAGGTGCGGGGTTCTTATCTGGCAGTCGATGAGTGTTCCTCCGTGTTGCTCCAAGAAAGCGGCAAGGTATATGAGTGCCATCTTGCTTCCGCTTGGGACGAGCGAGAACATGCTCTCCCCTACGAATGCTCTTCCGATGGTGACTCCATAAAGTCCCCCCACCAGTCTCTCACCTTCCCACACTTCCACGCTGGCCGCATACCCCAACTCATGCAAGCGTGTGTAAGCCTTTATGATGTCATCACCCAGCCATGCATATTCCTCGTTCACTCTACCGTTGACTGTGCTGCAGTTGCGTATGACCTGGGGGAAATCCCTGTTGATGCTCATCCGATATTTTTCCTTTCTGAAGAGCGTACGCATGGAATGCGACACATGGATTTCCTTTGGAAAGATGACAAAGCGTTGCATGGGACAAAACCATTGGATTTGTCCGTGGCGGAAAGAGAACCAAGGAAAGATGCCATGGGAGTAGGCTAGCAACAGTCTCTCTGTTGACAGGTCTCCTCCCACGGCAAACAAGCCGCTGTCCTCCCCTAAGCGCGGGTCAGGAAATGCTATTTCCTCATTGAGTTGGAATACCATGAACTCCTACTTGATGTTGTCCACCATGTTGAAGAGCCTGTTCCACCTGATTTTCGACCCTATGTTCTCGGGGTTGATGGAAAGCCAGATGAAGATGGGTTTTCCCACGACGTGGTCTTCAGGCACGAAGCCCCAATAGCGTGAGTCGAGGGAGTTGTGTCGGTTGTCGCCCATCATCCAATAGTAATCCATCTTGAAGGTGTACTCAGTCGTCTCTTTACCATTGATGTAGATTTTCCCGTTTTTCACCTCAAGCTGATTGTCCTCATACACTCGTATGGGCCTTTCATACACGGCGATGTTGTCCATCGTGAGTTTGATGCTCTTTCCCTTGGCGGGAATCCAGATGGGCCCATAGTTGTCTCGAGTCCATCCCGTATTTGCATTCACCGGGTAGGTCTTTCCCATATCGGCATGGTCGGCATCGGTCACCATTTTCACACTGTTGACCAAATCAGTGTGTTTGGACAATTCCTCAGCCGCATGCTTGGTCATCGGCACGCAGCATACCTTTCCATCCCATTCCCTCAAGTCTTCATTGGTGATGTCAAGTTCCACTTGAAGTTCCTCAGGCATCGGAATGGGAGAGTTTATAAAATCCACCCAGTAAGTATATTGCACGTTGTCGGGTTCCTTGTTGGGTTTTCCATCTAGATAGACGATTTTCTCCTTGATTTGCAGTGTCTGGCCCGGCAGTCCCACGCATCGCTTCACATAGTTCTCACGACGGTCGGTAGGTCTGGAATCAACGACGCCGAATTCTCCCGGATTGTCTTTTATAACTTTTGCTCCCTCAGCCAACACCTTTTGGTAGAAGTCCCATTGCTGCTGCGAGGTGAGCGAGTCGTGGTTCACATTCTTCCCATAGACATCCATGCCATAGCTATAGCAGGTTTCGTAATAATCTTGTGCCTGGTATTTGTCGGCCATCATCACGGTGTCTCCCGCCGGATAGTTGAACACCACGATGTCGTTGAGTTGCACGTCGCCGAAGCCCTTCACTCGCCTGTAGTCCCAATGCGGCCATTCAATGTAAGACTTGGAATTGAAGATGGGCAGAGTATGCTGAGTGAGCGGCATGGTAAGGGGTGTCTGTGGAATTCTCGGTCCATAACTCATCTTGCTGACGAAGAGGTAGTCGCCCCTGAGCAGTGATTTCTCCAAAGAACTTGACGGTATGACATAGTTTTGGAAGAAGAATATGTTGATGAAATAAACGGCAATGAGTGCGAAGACGATGGCATCCACCCAGCTCATGATGAACCTCACAGGCCCTGTGGAGTCCTTCCACCACTGCCAGTTGATTTTCTTGGATATGTATGCATCGTAGATGAATGGCACGACGACGAGTCCAAGCCAACTCTTCACCCAGAAGAGGAAGATGAGGTAAAGGACGAGAACGATGATGAACTTCGTCCACTGCACTTTCATATTGAGGTTTTTCTTGCGCTTGTCTATCATTTTTTTAGGAGTTAAAAAGGAGTTATAGAGGAGTTAAAGGGGAGTTAAAGGGGAGTTATAGAGGAGTTAAAGGGGAGTTAAAGGGGAGTTAAAGAGGAGTTAAAGAGGAGTTAAAGGGACATTTGTTCGCTTTTACCAGGAGTTAAAGGGACATTTGTTTGTTTTTACCAGGAGTTAAAGGGACATTTGTTTTTACCAGGAGTTATGGGAGTTTATCTAAAACTGGAAGAGGTCGCTGGTGGTCAACAAGCCGCTGTGCTCAGCCGTGTATTCGGCGGCGAGAACAGCCCCCAGTGCGAAGCCTTTTCTGGAATGTGCGTCGTGAGTGATGGTGATGCAGTCGGCCTCAGAGTCATAGGTGATGGTGTGGATGCCCGGCACCTCGTCGCGCCGTATGCTGCTCACGGGCACCTCGTCGTCGCCGCAGGCGGTGCTACCCGTGAGTGTTCCGTCAGGAGCAAGGAGCGTGCCCTTCACCCATCGGTTCTTCCTACCGATGTTCTGCACCAATTCTTCAGCCAAAGTGATGGCCGTCCCCGACGGAGCGTCGAGTTTATGCACATGATGGGTTTCCACCATCTCCACGTCATATTGGGGGAATCTGTCCATGATGCGTGCAAGGTATCTGTTGACCGCGGAGAAGATTGCTACTCCGATGGAGAAATTGGATGCCCAGAAGAGAGTCTGTCCGCCTTCAGTGCACAATCGTCGCACCTCCTCTCCATGTTCGTCCATCCATCCTGTTGAACCCGAAACGACCTTCACATTCTTAGCGAAAGCCTTGAGATAATTGCCATAAGCTGCGGTAGGTGAAGTGAACTCAATGGCCACATCTGCTGATGCGAAAGCCTGTGACTCAAACTCTTCCTGGTTGTCGATGTCGATGATGCTGACAATCTCATGTCCTCTGGAGATGGCGATTTGCTCTATCATCTTCCCCATCTTTCCATAACCGATCAATGCTATCTTCATGTGTCTGATGTTTATGATTGCAGAATGATGTACAAAGGTAGGCAATTTCAAGCATTTTTCCGCGTTTGTACTATTAAAAAATGCGAAACAAAGTCTTAATTGCCATTCACGTCGGGGTCTTCGGCGTCTCCAGGCCCCATGGTGTTGTCGCCCTCCATGATCAATTTGATAATGAGTGCCACATCCGACACGTTGAGGTCACCGTCGGAATTCATGTCGCAATTTTCTGCAATGAAGCCGATGGCCGTTGTGCCTAACAAGTTGTTCACCAATAGCACAGCATCGGATATGTTGACGTCGCCGTCGCCGTTGGCATCACCTTTTATTATTGAAGATTGAAAATTGAAGATTGAAGATTGAGAATTGAAGATTGAAGATTGGGAATTGAAGATTGAAGATTGAGAATTGAGAATTGAAGATTGAAGATTGAGAATTGAAGATTGAAGATTGAGAATTGAAGATTGAGGTAGGCATTCTTCCATAGGACACACCCGTGCTTCCGCCGTCAGACAGACGGTGATGATGAAAGCCATTATTGCAGTGAAATGTCTCATAGGCATGCGTATGGATGTTGGACATGCAAAAATAGTGATTTTCCGTCTAAAATGCAAGAATTTGATTTTTCATCTTTCATCTTCCATCTAAAAAAGTTCCCCACAAGCACCATGGCCTGCGGGGAACTATCGTCGTGTGAGTGATTGTCAAATGTTACTTCTTAGCAATGGCATCACCTTCAACCACAGTCTCTTCATTCTTGATTTTGCGTCCCATAGTGAGATAAGCAGTGGGTGCAGCGATGAAGATGGACGAGAGTGTACCGAAGACCACGCCCAGGATCATGGCGAAAGCGAAGCTTCGGATGCTAGCTCCACCGAAGGTGAAGATACAAAGTAGCACGATGAGCGTAGACACAGAGGTGTTGATTGTACGTGCCAACGTCTGGTTGAGCGAGTCGTTGAAGAGTGTCTGCAACTCACGTTTCTTGTGTATTCTGAGGTTCTCGCGCACACGGTCGAAGACCACCACCTTGTCGTTGATGGAATAACCAATCACGGTAAGGATTGCGCCGATGAACGTCTGGTCGATTTCCAATGAGAAAGGTACGATGCCCCAAAGAGCGGAGAAGAATCCGATGACGATGAGTGTATCGAAAGCCAAAGCCACGATGGACCCGATGGAGAATGCCACGTTTCTGAATCTCAAGAGTATGTAGAGGAAGATGGCAATCAATGCGATGATGACACTGATGATGGCCTTGTTGGTGACATCACGTGCAATGGAAGGTCCAACCTTCGTACTACTGATGATGGAACCGCCCTCACGCACTTCAGGGTTCTTGAAGTCTTCTTCAGAAGATTGAGTGACAATGCCAGCCTTCTTCAAGGCGTTGAAGAGGATGGCCTCAGCCTCGTCGTCCACAGTCGGGCTGTTCGACTCGATGTTCCAGTTGGTAGACACACGGATGGTCTTTCCATCTGTACCGAGAGCGATGACGCTGGTGTTGGCCTCCTGGCCCTTCTTGCTGCCGATGTTGTTGACAAAAGCTCCTTGCAAAGCTGTGCGCACATTCTCCACCTCGGTCTGTTTGTCCAATGCGATCACATAGTTGCGGCCACCGGTGAAGTCAATACTCTTGCTAAGTCCGCGGATAGCGAAGAAAGCGATGAAGGCGACAGCGAGGATGCCCCAAATGGTGTACGACCTCTTGTATCCACCCATGAAATTGAAGTTTTTGTCCTGCATGAAATTGCGCGAGATGGGTGTAGTGAAAGTGAGGTTGCGCCACTTTCCCTTTTTCATCATGTACTCGTAAACGATACGTGTGAGGAACACGGCGGTGAAGAACGAGCAGCAGATACCGATGATGAGTGTGACAGCAAATCCCTTCACAGGTCCGGTACCAATCAATGCGAGAATGATACCCGTAATAAGAGAGGTGAGGTTGGAGTCGAAGATGGCCGAGAAGGCGTTGCTGTATCCTGCTGTGAGCGCCTGCATGGTATTTTTGCCAGCCTTCAGTTCTTCCTTGGTGCGTTCATAGATGAGCACGTTGGCATCAACCGCCATACCCAAAGTGAGTACGATACCGGCGATACCCGGCATGGTGAGTGCCGACTGGAATGATGCCATGATGCCCATGGTGAAGAAGAGGTTGATGATCAGTGCGCAGTTGGCCATCATTCCCGGTATGAATCCATACATGAGGATCATGTAGATCATGAGCACGATGAATGCGACGATGAACGAGATGATACCCTGCTTGATGGACTGAGCGCCAAGCGACGGTCCGACCACCTCTTCCTGCACGATGCGCACGGGAGCCTTCATACGTCCCGACTTGAGTGTGTTGGAGAGGTCCTTTGTGTCCTGCACAGTGAAATTGCCGCTGATTTGGGAATTGCCACCGGTGATTTCCTGGTTGACATTTGGTGCGCTATAGACGAGGTCGTCGAGCACGATGGCCACGGGCTTGTTGATGTTCTTCTTGGTGAGCGCAGCCCACTCCCGAGCACCGGTTTGGTTCATCTGCATGGTCACGACGGGCTTTCCGGTGAAATGGTCGAAGTCGTCCTTTGCACTTTCGATGACATCGCCCTCGAGAGGTGCACGGTCGCCGTTGCCAGTCATGCGAAGGCAGTAGAGTTCAAAGGTGTGCTTACCCAGAGCCGGCTCCGGCTTGGCACCCCAGAGTAGTTTCACGTCGGAAGGCAGGATGGACTTTGCCAATTCTGAATGGATAAACTTGTTGATGGCAGCGGTGTCCACGACGTTGGCATACCCCACCACGCAATACTGGTCGTTACGCAGGTTGAAGCCGTTGAACAATCCCAGCAGAGGATGGCTCTTTTTGAAAGTCTCCAATTCAGCCTTTTCCTTATCTTTAGCTACAGCCTTGGAAGTGTCTGCTTTTGCTATTTCCTTTTTTGGAGCAGCCGAGTCGGCCATAGCCACCTCCTTCTTCAGGTTTGCAGTGTCGGCCTTAGCCTCATCCTTATTGACATTAGTGGTATCGTTAACTTCGCCATTGGCAAGCCTGCTGTCGAGTTGGCGAAGATAAGGTGAGATTTGCTGAGAGGGGTATGTCTCCCAGAACTCGAGGTTTGCACTTCCTTGGAGTAGTTTACGCATGCGCTCCGGGTCTTTCACACCAGGCATTTCCACCATAATGCGCCCTCCTTGTCCTTCGAGCATCTGTATGTTGGGCTGCACTACACCGAATTGGTCGACACGGTTTGTGATGACGTTTTTGGCATCAGCCAATGTTTCAGCCACCTTTTGCCTGAGTATGTCCTCCACCTCTTTATCCGAGCTGTTGGTTTTCACATCAGGCAACTGCTGTGTGGCGAAGACCTCAGCGAGGCTGTGCCCCGGGGCATTCACTTTATAATGCTTGATGAAGAGAGTGATGAAGTCCTCACGAGAATCACTAGCCTCCTCTTTTGCCGCCTTCATCGTCTTGACGAAAGCCGCATCCTTCTTGTATCCGGCGAGATTATCCACCAGGTCGGGTACGGAGACTTCAAGGATGACGTTCATACCACCCTTGAGGTCAAGTCCCAAGCCAACCTGTGTTTCCAAACATTCTTGATAGGAATACCCCAAATACTTGACGGAGTCTTTGTAGTCCTGCTGCTTGACGGGGTCCGTGATAAGGGCCGCCTTCTTGTCGATGACGTTCGACGCCACAGAGAAGGACAAATAGAAGATACTTGCCAGGGTCATCAAGACCGCTACGACAATTACAATACCTTTGTTTTGCATTTCTGTTTTTTAATATTTAATTTGTTGTTTCTCGCCGTTTTGCGTAATAGGGTGCAAAGATAGTCATTTTTTCACTTTTGGGAAAATTTCTATCGGAATATTATTCTTTTTTTATCTTTTTGGTCGTTTTTTTATCCAAGCGGTGATAGGAAAATGGTCTGACACATCAGTATTGCCGTCAATTTCACATTTTACGGCCTCAAAGTCTTTGGAGCAGAAAATGTTGTCGATTCGCACGTTCATCCCCTTGTTGCTAAAGGTGCATGCCGTCCCCATCCCCGTGGTTTGATAGCAGTTGTCGAGCCATTGAGACACCTGTTGGTAGGGATATGCGTTCGGTGGGTCGTTGAAATCACCACAAAGTATGGTGTGCATCTCCTTGTGCCTCTCCAGGAACACAGCGACGGAATCGGTTTGCACAGCCCTCTTTGCAGCGGCGTGGCACAACTTTTTCAGCAAAGAGCCTTTCTCCCTGTCGATTTTCCTTTGATGTATCATAGACCCTATTTCCTCTTTTTCATAATCCTTGAGGAAGATGCTCTCCAGGTGTAGGTTGACCAGAAGCACGGTGTCTCCATCTACGTCGAGCAAGCATGCCCCGCAGGTGTTTCTCTCAGCCCCATAAATGATTCTCTCGCTAGCGAGTATTGGGAACTTGCTATGGAACGACACCGCCTCCTTTGTCCCCCTTTTGATGGTTTCTGAATAGGGATAGACCTTGGCGATGAGTTTTTTCCACTGTTTTTGCGAAGCAGATCCCATGTTTGCCTCTTGCAGGCACAAGATATCGGCTTCATGGGAGAGGAGGTATTCAACACAGGTGTTCAACACCCCTTCCTTTTGCTTTGCGATGGAGAATCCCGCCACGTTGAAAGACATCACCTTGATGCATTCGTCATCGGGCGACTGGGGTATGTTGACAGGGCAGTAAGCCCTCACAGGTCCCCAGCAGAGCAACAATCCAGCAAGTGGTATCAGCATGCGCCGAGGACTTATGAAGAACCAGATGATGACGAAGAGGATGTTGAGGGTCAAGGGTATGGGGAAAGCCAGCACCAACAGTTCCAGCCACGAATGGTGCTCCGGGCTGACATGGCCGGCATATGCACATGCGCACAAGGCAGCAATCACCAAGACGTTGACCGCCACGAGGATGTTGCGCACAAACTTTGTGACCTTACGGAAGAGCATCATCTCATTTTCTGTTGCTATAGTCGAAGAGGCGTTTCTTCTCTTCCTCGGTGAGGCTTCCGTAACCGTTCTTCCGTATCTTGTCCAAGATGCGGTCTATCTCCTCCTCGGTTGCTTTCTTGTCGGCATTGTAATCCCAATCCGTCTTGCGCCTGATGTCATCAGCAGAGTTGCCTTTCTTACCCCAATTCCTGAAACGTTTGAAGAACTGCTCCCCACTGCTTCTCCCGTAGTTCGAACCAACATAGGGATGTTTCTGCCAATACTTGATAAGGATGAAGCCGAAAAGCATGCCACCAAGGTGTGCGATGTGTGCCACACCGTCATTAAATGAGGAATAAGCCATGATGACTTCAATTGCAGCATATCCTATGACAAACCACTTCGCCTTGATAGGTAAGGGCAAGGGAAAAATGAAGATGCGTTCTTCCGGGAATGTCATGCCGAAACCAAGCAGGATGGCATATATCGCGCCAGAAGCTCCCACGGTGGTCATAGCGTTGAGATTAGCCATGCTTCCGGCGTCCCATTTGGCAAATGCCATTTCGAAGAAGCCAACGTTGTCCACATAGTTATACACTTCGACATATTGTGCTATTTCTTGCACGACACCCGCTCCTATTCCGCAGAAAATGTAATAAAAAAGGAATTTCTTCGGTCCCCAGGTCCTTTCCATCACACATCCGAACATCCAGAGTGCGAACATATTGAAAAAGAGGTGTGTCCACCCTCCGTGCATGAACATGTAGGTGATGAATTGATAGATATGGAAATCCGATGCCAGAAAGATGTGCAAGCCGAACATGTCATTAAGGTCGATGCCCCGTCCGGCAAGCACATAATAGGCGATGAATGCCAATATGTTAATTATCAGAAGGTTTTTTGTAACAGTAGGTATGCTATTCATTTTTTTCCCTTAATGATTAAAAAACTGGGCAAAATTACGAAAAATATCTGTTATTCCGCACTTAATCAGCGTCATAGATACATTTTTTCACTTTTTTAGTCACTTTTTTCTGATTTTTGTTTGAATTGTGAAATGATTCTTCTATATTTGCGAAAAATTAATGACATTATTGTTTCACACCATCATTTAAACCATAAAATTATGAACAAGACAGAATTGATCGACAAAATCGCAGTGAAGGCAGGTTTGACAAAAGCTGATTCAAAGAAAGCATTGGAGGCTACTTTGGAAGCCATCAAAGAGGCTCTTGCAGCCAACGACAAAGTTGCCCTTATTGGCTTTGGTACATTCAGTGTCAGTGTCCGCGCTGCTCGTGAGGGCATCAACCCCCGTACGAAGGAGAAGATCCAGATTCCAGAAAAGAAGGTTGCAAATTTCAAGGCTGGTGCCGATTTGGCCGACGCTATTGCTTAAAATGTAAAGAAAATTCACACAATTAAATGAGCGGGCTGCCAAAAGGCAACCCGCTCATTTGTTATATGTATTGCTTTAGACTTTAGTCTTTGCTCCTATGGTTGCTTTCCGATGTATGCAAGTATTCCTCCGTCAACATAGAGCACATGTCCGTTGACGGCATCGGAAGCCTTGGAAGCAAGGAACACAGCGGGACCGCCCAGTTCCTCCGGCTTGAGCCATCTTCCTGCCGGTGTCTTTGCACAGATGAAGGAATCGAAGGGGTGGCGTGATCCGTCGGGCTGACGCTCTCTCAGCGGTGCAGTCTGCGGAGTGGCGATATATCCCGGCCCGATGCCGTTGCACTGTATGTTGTACTCGCCATATTCCGAGCAGATGTTGCGTGTGAGCATTTTCAAGCCACCTTTTGCGGCGGCGTATGCCGACACTGTCTCTCGTCCCAGTTCGCTCATCATGGAGCAGATGTTGATGATTTTTCCCTCTCGGCGCTCCATCATCTCCGGCAGCACTGCAGAGGAGCAGATGAACGGTCCAACGAGGTCGATGTCGATGACCTGCTGGAACTCAGCACGCTTCATCTCATGCATGGGTATGCGCTTGATGATTCCGGCATTGTTGACAAGGATGTCTATTTGCCCTACCTCTTGGTGGATTTTCTCGACGAGCGCCTTCACGTCGTCCTCCTTTGTCACGTCGCAGACGTATGCTTTCACGTTCTCAATGCCAGCCTCACGGTAATTTGCCAGGCCCCGCTCCACGGCAGCCTCGTTGATGTCGTTGAACACGATGTTCTTGATGCCAGCGGCGACGAAAGCCTTGGCGATGTTGAAACCGATGCCATAGGATGCTCCTGTAATCCAGGCATTCTTTCCCTCTAATGAAAATGGATTTGTAGTCATAAGTTGTTTTATTTAATAAGGTGTGTTCTATGAACCTCCCTTTATTTCAGGTCGGTGATGAGTGAGAAGTCCTGGTCTCCATAGTCAAGGTTCTCTCCTCCCATACCCCAGATGAAGGTGTAGTTGTGTGTGGCAGCAGCGCTGTGTATGCTCCATTCTGGCGAGAGCACAGCTTGGTCTCCACGCATCCATATGTGGCGTGTCTCCTCCACTTCACCCATGAAATGGCAGACGGCCTGGTCCTCAGGCACCTCGAAATAGAAATATGCTTCCATACGACGGCTGTGCACATGTGCAGGCATGGTGTTCCACACGCTGCCCTTGGCCAGTTCTGTCATTCCCATCTGCAACTGGCATGTGGGTAGCACCTGGTTGACAATCATCTTGTTGATGTCGCGCTCGTTGCTCATCTCAAGGCTTCCCATGTGTGCCACGACAGCGTTGTCCTTGGTGACCTTCTTGCAGGGATACTCCTTGTGCGCGGTGCAACTGTTGAAATAGAACTTGGCAGGTTTTTTGCCATTTTTGCTGCAGAACACCACGTCGCGGTCTCCACGTCCGATGTAGAGCGCCTCCTTGTAATCGAGTTCGAAAACCTCGTCTCCCACCTTGACCACGCCCGGTCCTCCTACGTTGAAGATGCCCACTTCGCGGCGGGTGGTGAAGAAGTCGGCCTTTAGCGGGTCGATGGCCTCGAGTTTCAACTCTTCCTTCACAGGCATTGCTCCACCGACCACCATTCGGTCGTACATGGAATAGACCATGTTCACCTCGTCGGCGGCGAACACCTTCTCAATCAGGAAGTCACGGCGTATGCGAGTGGTGTCATAACTTTTGGCGTCCTCGGGATGGGACGCATAGCGAATTTCGTAATTTGTTTTCATTTTTAGGGTTTTGTTAGTTTGTTTGCTGCAAACTTACACAAAAAAAATGAAACGAGCGCATATTTTTGGAAAAAAAAGGCATGGCACCTCCAAGGTAAGCCCATTCAGCGTATTTTTTGCAATCCACGCCCTGCTTTGCCGCTTCGGTCGTCGAAGAATCCACCATGGCTTTCCACCCCCTTCAATGCGCTGACGAGCACATCCCGAAGGACATGCTCGTCAGCACCTATGATATGAAAGACTTCGTGTTTTAGAAGACGAAGGAGATGGGCAAGGTGTAGCGCACCTTCACATACCTTCCGTTTTGCATGCCGGGAATCCATTGTGGCATCTTTTCAATCCTGCTCACCACTTCATCGGCAAAGATGGGGTCGGCTGCGCTTTCCAATTGGACGTTGCCTACGCTTCCATCCTCGTTGATGTCGAAGGCGACAACCACTTTTCCTTCAATTGAATATACTTCTGCCATCATGGGATAGGAGATGTTGTTCTCAATCCATTCAGTCAGGGCTTCCTCTCCTCCTACGAACTCAGGCATCTGCTCTTGTATGGTTTCTGCAAAGCAAACCTCTTGGGCTATTGCAAACTGGAGTGACATCAGACAAACGGCGATGAATGTGAAAATCTTTTTCATAATGCTTTGGGGTTTAATGTTTGTTATTTTTATTATTTTTGTTATTTCTGATGCAAAGTTACGTTCACATCAGCCGTTTTCAAAATGGTTTTCGACCAATCATTAGTATTCTTTCGACCAATCCCCCACGTACATCTACAATATACTACCAGCATCCTAACCTGCCTCTGTAAAAAAGGGTGATGATGTTATTTGTAAAGGTGGAGAAAACATGGTTATGAAAAGCGACCCGCCGGAAATCACTCTCCCTTTTTTTGTTTACGCATAACC